>NZ_CP066744.1:1805000-2105000 GCF_016458825.1 Miniphocaeibacter halophilus | reverse complement strand
GTATAGGATTTTCTGAAAGTCAATCTTCTTCAACAGCAAAGGGAGAAAGTCTAGCTGACACTATAAGAACTGTCGGCAGTTATGTTGACATAATTGCAATGAGACATCCTAAGGAAGGATCTTCTACATTAGCAAAGGATTATACATCTGTACCATTAATAAATGCAGGAGATGGGGGACATCAACATCCAACGCAAACTCTAACAGATATGTTAACTATTTTAGAAAGTAAAAAAACTTTTGAGAATTTAACAATAGGTTTATGTGGTGATTTGATGTTTGGTAGAACTGTACATTCTTTAGTTAAAGCCATGTCCCAACATAAAGGCAATAGATTTGTTTTTATTTCTCCTGAAGAATTAAAAATTCCTGAATATATTAAAATAAATTTAAAAAACAATAATATTGAATTTATTGAAGAGGAAAGATTGGGAAATATTATTCATGAATTAGATATTTTATACATGACAAGGGTTCAAAGGGAAAGATTTTTTAATGAAGAGGACTATATTAGATTAAAGGATAGTTATATTCTTGATAATAAAAAATTAAAAAAAGCAAAAGAAGATTTAGCAATTCTACATCCATTGCCAAGAGTTAATGAAATAAGTGTAGAAGTTGACTCTGATAAAAGAGCATTATATTTTGAACAAGTTAAATATGGTGTAATTGTAAGAATGGCTCTTATTTTAAAGTTACTAGGGGTGAAATAATGTTAAATATAAATAGTATAAACAAAGGAATCGTAATTGATCATATAAAACCTGGTCATGGACATCTTATATTTGAAATGTTAGGATTAGACAAAGCAGATTACTCTGTTGCATTAATTATGAATGCATCTTCAAAGAAATTTGGCAAAAAAGATATGATTAAAATTGAAAATGTTATAGATATAGACTTGACTGCTCTTGCTATTATAGATATAGACTTAACTGTAAATATTATAGAAGATCAAAAAATAGTTGAAAAAATTAATATGACTTTGCCAGAATATATTGAAAATGTTATAAAATGCAAAAATCCAAGATGTATTTCCACTAGTGAAAGAAATATTGTTCATAAATTTGCTTTAGTCGATAGAGAAAATTCATTATACAAATGTGAATATTGTGATCAAATATATGACATGGAGGGATAAAATGATAATTGATAAATTATATGATTCTGTAAAAGACAAGGGATTTGTTTGTGTAGGACTTGATACTAGTTTAGATTACATACCTGAAAATATAAAAAACAAATCAAGTAATGTTGCTGATATAGTTTTTGAATTTAATAAACAAATAATAGATTGTACAAATGATATTACAGGTATATTTAAAGTTCAAATAGCCTATTATGAAGCAATGGGATTAGAAGGCTTAAAAGCTTATTCAAAAACATTAAAATATTTAAAAGAAAAAAATGCCCTTTCTATTGGAGATGTTAAAAGAGGAGATATTGCCGCTACAGCAAAGGAATATGCAAAGGCTCATTTTAGTGGTGATTTTGAAGTAGATTTTATAACATTAAATCCTTATATGGGATATGATAGTATTACTCCATATTTTGATTATTTTAAATCTGGAGAAAAAGGAGCTTTTGTGCTTTTAAGAACTTCAAATCCTGGAGCAAAAGATATTGAATATTTGGAATATAAGAACGAACCCTTATATTATGAAATTGGTGAAAATATTTATAAAATGGCTGATGAATTTATTGGTGAATGTGGTTATAGTTCCTTAGGTTTTGTAGTAGGTGGAACCTACAGTGAAGAAGCTACTGAAATAAGAGAAAGATTTAAAAAGTCATTTTTCTTAATACCTGGCTATGGTGCTCAAGGTGGTAAAGCAGAGGACATAAGATTATATTTAGATGATTTTAATGGAGGTGTTGTTAATTCTTCTAGAGGTATAATTACTGCTTATAAAAAACATGAAGATGGAGAAAATAAATTCCAAGAATATACTAGACAAGCAGTTGAAAATATGAGGAATGATATTTATGGAAAAAAATAACTATGTTAGTGGAAAAATTATAAAAAATGAACAAATAGATAATGATATATTTTTGATTGAATTAGAAGGGAGTTTCAAAGGAGAACCTGGTCAATTTTACATGGTTAGAGGATGGGATGAGTATCCTCTTTTACCAAGACCATTGAGTATTTTTGACTTAGAAAATAATAAAATTTCCTTTTTATATCAAGTAGTAGGTAAAGGAACAGGAATATTATCTAACTTGAAAAAAGGAGCAAAAGTTGAAATTTTAGGGCCTTTAGGTAATGGGTTTCCAATTGTTAATAATCAAAAGGTTGCTTTAGTATCAGGAGGAATAGGTCTTGCTCCTATGAAGTATCTTGCTAGAAAATTAGATTGTAAAGTAGATTTATTTGCAGGATTTAGAACTTCCAGTTATTTAATGGATGAAATGAGTAATTTTGTAGATAATATTGTAATTACAACAAATGATGGTAATGAAGGAAAAAAAGGATTTGTAACTGATTATATAGAAGATAAATACGATGTAATTTATGCTTGTGGACCAAATCCTATGATGAATTCCTTGAAAAAATTAAATTTAAAAGCTAAATCCTATTATTCTTTAGAAGCTCATATGGCTTGTGGCATTGGAGCTTGCCTAGGATGTGCTATAAACACTACAAAAGGAATTCAAAGAGTTTGTCATGAAGGACCGGTTTTTGATGGTAGTGAGGTGATATTTGATGTTGAAAGTTAATATTTGTGGAGTGGAATTTAATAATCCAGTAATAGCAGCCTCAGGAACTTTTGGTTTTGGTAGAGAATTTGAACCTTATGTAGATTTAAATAAAATTGGTGGTATTTCAACCAAAGGTTTAACCTACTATAAAAAAGACGGTAATGAGGGAAGAAGAATTCATGAAACAGCATCAGGTATAATGAATAGTATAGGACTACAAAATCCTTCAGTATCTGAGTTTATAAAAAATGATTTGGATTTTATGAAACAATTTGATGCAAAAATAATTGCTAATATTGGTGGCTCACAAGTTGAGGACTATTTAAAAAGCATAGAATTAATAGAAGAAACAGATATAGAAATTATTGAATTAAATATTTCATGTCCAAATGTAAAAGAAGGTGGAATGGCCTTTGGAATTAAATGTGATATTGCCTTTGATATTGTAAAAAAAGTTAGAGAAAAAACAAATAAGGTTTTAATGGTTAAATTATCTCCTAATGCAGAAAATATTAAAGAAATGGCTATTTCTTGTGTTGAAGCCGGTGCCGATAGTCTATCACTTGTAAACACATTTAATGCATTAGCTATTGATATATATAAAAGAAAACCAATATTTAAGAATGTTACTGCCGGTTTGTCTGGACCAGCAATTAAACCAATTGCTTTAAGGATGGTTAAAGAAGTACATGACGTTGTTGATGTTCCAATAGTAGGAATGGGTGGCATAATGGACTGGCAAGATGCTATTGAATTTATTATGGCCGGTTCTACAGCTGTGCAAGTTGGTACTGCAAACTTTATCCAACCAAATATTATGGAAGATATTATAGATGGTATAGAAAGATTTATGATAAAGGAAAATATTAAAGATTTAAGTGAAATAACAGGAATAATATAGGAGGAAATTATGGAAAATAGAATTGTAGAGCTTTTAAAAGAAAGTGATGCTTTATTAACAGGACATTTTTTACTTTCATCTGGTAAACATAGTGATAAATATGTACAATGTGCTAAATTATTACAATACCCTGAAAAAGCTGAAGAGGTTTGTCAAGTATTAAAAGAAAAATTAAAGGATGAAAAAATAGATATTGTTGTAGGACCTGCCATGGGTGGAATTATAATTGCCTATGAACTTGGTAGAGCATTAGGAGTTCCTGCAATTTTTACTGAGCGTGAAAATAATGAAATGACTTTACGTAGAGGTTTCGAAATAAAAGAAGGACAAAATGTACTAGTTGTTGAAGATGTGGTAACAACAGGAAAAAGCTCGTTAGAAACTATAAAAGTAATTGAAGATTATGGTGGAAAAGTAGTAGGTATAGCTTCTTTAGTTGATAGAACAGGTGGAAAGGATATAGGAACAAAGTTATTTTCTGCAGTTGCTTTAGAAATTAACACCTATGATAAAGAAAATTGTCCATTATGTGAAAAGAATATTGAACTAGTAAAACCTGGTAGTAGAAAAAAATTCTAAATTAAAATATAATAAAAGGTAGGCATATATTTATTATGTCTACTTTTTTTATATACAAAATTTAAGGATATTTGTATGATAACTAATTAAATTTAAGACTAAATATTATGCTAGATATGAGTATTGTATACTTTAATATGTTATAATAATTTAGGGGATTATATGAATAAAATTAAATCAAAAAACAAAACTAATAAAAAGAAATTTAAAATAAATATTTTTTCGCTAATTTTTCTTTTTATATTATTAATATTGATTAAAAATATTTATGTTAAATTTGTTAAAAATAATACTATTATTCTAGATTCTCCAGTAATATATGAGGAAAAAATTAATACAAATGCAATTATTTTAAAAGATGAACATATATATGCCTATGATGAAAATATAAATCTAAATGCAAAAAGTACTTCAAGAATATCTGTCGACACATCTTTAGGTTCAATTAATGATTTTACAAATAAATTTGGTCTAAATATAGACATTATAAATAATGAATTAGAAAAACTAAAAGAAAAAAACAAAAATCAAGAAACACTTCCTATTGAAGATATTGTCGAGAGTATTCATGATTATAACTATTCAAAAATAGGAGAGTTACCGATAGATAATTACGAAGATCATGAAATTGAATATAAAAAATATCTGGAAAGTCAAAATAATATTTATAAGTCTGTCTTAGAGTCAAATGGTCAAAAAATTAAATCTAAAAATGCAGGTGTTCTTTTTACCGAAGTTGATGGATATGAGGATATATTTAACATATATAGAATGGATTTAAATCTATTGGATTTAGACATTGAAAACTTAGATCTTGATAAAGAATCTCATAAAAATGGGTTAAAAATCGTTAATAACAATTATTTTGGTATGATTTTTACAGTAAATAGCAAAGATGTGAAAAAATCTTATGAAGTTGGTGGAGATATTACCATTAAAATTAACGATACATATATTACTGGTACTGTAAAGGATATTAAATTAAATAATAAAATATTTACAATAGCAGCTTATTTTGATACAAATTTTGATTCTATTAGTGATAATAGATTTTATAATATAGATATAGTAAATTTTTCCACAAAATCATATAAAATTCCAGAAAAATCTTTAACAACAAATAAAGACACAGTGGGAGTTTATATAAAAAAACCTAGCGGGGTAGTTGTTTTTAGACCTGTGGAAGTTATAACAATAAAGGATAAAACAGCGATTGTAAATTATGGTAATAAAGGATTAATTAAAATTAATGGTAAGGAAATGGAAACTATAAATCCTTATGATGAAATAATTAAAAATCCTAAAAAAGTAAAATTAGGAGAATTGTTAGAATAGGTGATAAAATGAGTATAAGCAGTAATTTAAACGAAATTAAAAATAATATTGAAAATATAAAATCTGAACTTTCTATTGAAAGAGATATAACTCTTATTGCTGTTTCAAAAACAGTAGATTCAAATAGAGTTCTAGAAGCATATAATAGTGGTCAATTGGAATTTGGTGAAAACAAGGTACAAGAGTTAATAAAAAAGTATGAAGAATTAAATAATTCTGATATAATCTTTCATATGATTGGTCATTTACAAACAAATAAGGTAAAATATTTAGTTAACAAAGTGAAATTAATTCAATCATTAGATAGATTGTCCTTGTTAAAAGAATTAGAAAAAAGAGGTAAAAACAATAATTATGTTTTTAATTGTTTAATCGAGTTAAATTTAGCAAAAGAAGAGAGTAAAACAGGATTACATGAAGAAGATTTACCAGAACTAATTGAAAAAATCGAGGAATGTAATTATGTTAAAGTTAAAGGACTAATGACAGTTGCACCTTATTTTGAAGATTTAGAAAAAGTAAGAGTTTATTTTAAGAAACTTAAAGATATTTATGAAAATTTAGCTAGTAAAAAGTTTAAAAATATTACAATGGAATACTTATCAATGGGAATGAGTCATGATTATAAAGTTGCTATTGAAGAAGGCTCAAATATGATTCGTATTGGTACTAGTATTTTTGGAGAAAGAAATTATGATTAATGGAGGAAAATATGGGAGTTTTTGATAAATTTAAGAATTTAATTGGTTTAGATGATAATTATGAAGATGATTACTACAATGATGATTACTATGAAGATGATTACTATGATGAAGGGCCTTCTGTAAATAAAAATAGTAGTTCAAATAATTATTATAGCGAAAACGATAATGAATCATCTAGCAATAAATTTAAAAAGAGCAATGTTGTAAGTATTAAGGATAATTATGTATCTGATAGAGTAAAGATTCTTATTCATGAACCTATAAAATTTGATGATGCTCCATTGGTTTTAGATGATATAATTTCTAAAAATATAGTTGTTCTAAACCTAGAAATGTTAGATGTTGATACTAAAAGAAAAACCTTTGATTTTGTAAGCGGTGGTATTTATTCAATTAATGGTAAAATGCAAAAAGTTACTAAAGATATTTTTGTAATAGCACCAAAAGAACTTGAAATAGATGGGAAAATCAAAGATCAAATACAAAGTAAAGGATACTATCAATTATAATTTATAGAGATGAACATGGAATATTCAAAAATACTAAATCATATACAAGATATTGAAACTAAACAGACTATCAAAAAATTTATTGATAGTCTATTTGTTGTAGAAAAAAAGGGAGGCACCTATTGCTCTGATTTTCTTACACCTAATGAAATAAATTATTGTATAAGTAGTATTAATACCTATTCAAATCTTGATTATATGGTTATTCCTAACCTTAATATATGTGAAAGAAATTGCATACTTGTAAGTTCTTATATAGATTCATTGAATATATATGAATACATAAATATAATAAGTGCTCCCGTAATAGATAATATAAATCATAGAGATGTACTAGGATCGCTTCTAGCGTTAGGTGTAAATAGAAGTAAGATAGGTGATATTTTATTTACAGATAAAAAAATGGCTATAGTTCTAAGAAGTTCTTTAACAAACTATATTCTACAAAATTTATTGTCAATTTCAAAATATAATGTCAGCTTTTCTCTTGACAACGAATTTTCTTTTAATAATTTAATTGAAAATACTAAAAAATATTTTGCAATTGTTTCTTCTCTTAGATTGGATTTAATAATTTCTGAAATTATAAATTATCCACGAAATAAAACTAGCAGTTTGTTAAATTCAGGAAAAATAAAAGTTAATTATGAGGAGATTAAAAAATCACATTACGAGTTAAATGAAGGGGATATTATTTCCATAAAAGGATTTGGAAGATTTAAATTTTTGAAAGTTTTAGGTGTTACTAAAAAAAATAAATATAAAATAGAGTATATAAAATATGAGTAGGAGAATTATGTTATCTGGAATATTAATAGCTTTAGCTTTGATTATAGATCAATTTACAAAATACAAAGCTTTAGGTTTAAAAAACAATTCTATTGAATTAATTGGAAAAAAACTTCAATTAGTCTATGTAGAAAATAGAGGAGCAGCTTTTGGATTTTTCCAAAATAAAAAAATAATTTTATTAGCTGTTACTATAATAATAATTTTAGCATTAGTTGTTACCTTAATAAAAAATTATAGTAAATTCAGCTTAATTTCATTAATTAGTTTATCCTTAATAATAGGTGGAGCGATTGGAAATTTAATAGATAGGATTTTCAGAGGGTATGTAATAGATTTTATATCATATACTTTTTTTAATGGCTATGAATTTCCTGTATTTAATTTTGCAGATATTTTTGTAGTTTCAGGATGTATCTTATTAATTATTGCTATTATTTTTACAAAGGATTTTGAGGGAGTATAATGGTTAATTTAGGTAATAGTTGGGATTTGTTATTAAAAGATGAATTTAAAAAAGAATATTATTTAAATCTTAGAGAAATATTAAAGAAAGAGTATATGAATTTTAAAATTTATCCTTCTATGGATTTAATTTTTGACGCATTAAAAAAAGTGGATTATAAGGATGTTAAAGTTGTTATATTAGGACAAGATCCCTATCATGGTCCAAATCAAGCTCATGGTCATAGTTTTTCAGTATTACCTGGAGTTAGAAAACCGCCTTCAGTACAAAATATTTTTGTAGAATTAAAGGATGATTTAGGTTGTTATATTCCAAATAATGGATATCTTATGAAATGGGTAAATCAAGGAGTGTTATTACTAAATACTTCCTTAACAGTTAGGGCAGGAGCTGCTAATTCACATAAAGATTTAGGCTGGCAGATTTTAACTGATAAAATAATTAAAATTCTTGGAGAACGTGAAAAACCATTAGTTTTTATTCTTTGGGGAAGAAATGCAATTAATAAAGAAAAGCTTATAGAAAACAAGGATCATTTAATTTTAAAATCTGTTCATCCTTCACCTTTATCAGCATATAGAGGTTTTTTTGGTAGTAAACCCTTTTCTAAATGTAATAATTTTCTACTACAAAACAATATTGAACCAATAGATTGGCAGATTGAAAATATATGAATGAATTTGAAATAAAAGTAGATTCTTCTGAAGAGGTGCGAATAGACAAATATTTAACAAGTTACTTTAAAGATTATTCTAGAAGTTTTATAAAAAATCTATTTTCAGATAATTCTATTTTGTTAAATAATAAAATAGCAAAGCCCAGCACGAAGGTAGTTTTTGGTGATATTATTTTAGTTTCAATTCCAGAAAAAAAAGATATAAGTATAAAGCCGGAGAATATATTCTTAGATGTAGTTTATGAAGATGAGTACCTAGCTATTATTAATAAACCGGTAAATATGATAGTACACCCAACTGAATCAATTACAGAAGGGACTTTAGTCAATGCTATTATGTATCGATTTGAAAAACTATCAGATTTAGACTTACCATTTAGACCTGGTATTGTACATAGACTTGACAAAGACACTACTGGACTCATTATAATTGCTAAAGACAATAATATACACTTGCTTTTGCAAAAAATGTTTAAGGATAGAAGAGTAAAGAAAACCTATTTAGCAATTGTTCATGGAAGAATTCAAGACTCCTTAGTTTTAAATTTTCCTATTGGAAGACATATAAAGGATAGAAAAAAAATGTCAGTAAGAAAAGATATTGGTAAAGAAGCTGTTACTAGAATTTTTCCAATATTATCTAATGAAAATTATAGTTTACTAAAAATCAATATAGATACTGGCAGAACTCATCAAATTAGAGTTCATCTTAAATATATACACCATTGTATAGTAGGAGATAAAATTTATGGACAAAAAAATGAAAAAGTAAATTTTAACTCTCAATTACTTCACGCTTATAAATTGGAATTTAATCATCCTGTAACTGGTGACAAACTTACTGTTTCGGCAGAACCAGACGATACATTTAAATCTGCAGTAAAAAAATTATTTTAATTTTACAAAAGCTATATATAGTTTTACTCAATACTATATATGGCTTTTTATATTACAAAAAATATTTTCTCATAATATAAAAATTCCTTCATTATACTTTTATTTCACCATATTCATCTTTTTTGTTATTATATAATAGTAAAAGGAGGTTTTTATGTTTGATATTTTAATAATTGGAGCAGGTGTAGTCGGTGCTAATATAGCTAGAGAACTTTCAAAATATAAATTAAACATTGGTATTATTGAAAAAGAACCTGATGTTTGCATGGGATCAAGTAAAGCGAATTCTGCTATTGTCCATGGAGGTTACGCCGAAGAACACACAAAGTTAAAAGGAAGAATTTGTTTCAAAGGTAGAAAGAAATTTGAACAATTAAATAAAGAATTAAATTTCGGATATTTGAAAACAGGATCTTTAGTACTGTCTGAATCAGAAGATGATTTAGACAATTTGAAAAATTTAGAAGAAAATGGAATTAAAAACGGTTTAAATGATATAAAAATAATTGACTCTAATGAAATTAAAAAAATGGAAACTAATATAAATGAAAATTTCAAATATGCACTTTTTTGTGAAGGAGCGGGTATTTGTTCTCCTTTTGAATTTACAATTGCATTAATAGAAAATGCTATTGACAATGGTGTTAAGTTGTTTTTAAATGAAGAAGTAAAAAAGATTGAAAACAATAACGACTATTTTGAAGTAATTACAACAAATAAGAGCTTTAGAAGTAAAATTATTATAAATTGTGCAGGATTAGGTGCTGAAAAAATCGCTAATATGGTAAATGATTTTTCATTTAATTTAAAGTTTAGATCAGGACAATACTTTGTTTTTGATAAAAGTGAAGGGGGTAAAATCAATTCTGTTCTTTTTCAAATGCCTACTAAGTTAGGAAAAGGAATTTTAGTTTCAAAAACAGTGTACGGAAATTTAATAATAGGACCAGATGCTTTAGATGAAAATACTGCAAATCTTAATACAGATTCGCAGCGACTAGTAGAGATTTACAAAAAATCTCTACTAGTTACAGACAAAATAAACATTAATAAAATAATTAGAACCTTTTCTGGAGTTAGAGCAGTTTCTAATAATGATGATTTTATTATTGAAGAAAGTGCTATTAAAAATTTTATTAACGTGGCAGGCATTCAATCTCCAGGACTAACTTCATCTCCTGCTATAGCAGAGTATATAGTAGATATTTTAAAAAACAAGGGTTTTACATTAGAAGAAAACCAATCCTTCAATCCGTATAGAAAGGGTTATGGAAATTATAATCATAATAAGAGTAATAAAGACAACTTAATATGTATTTGTGAAGAAAAAACAGAAGAGGAAATAATGGAATGTTTTAATAGACCTATTCCTATTAATACTATTGATGCTATTAAACGTAGAGTTAGGGCAGGTATGGGTATGTGTCAAGGAAGACGTTGCAAACCTAAAATTAAAGAAATATTAGAAAATAAGAATATTAATCTAGACTATAGAACAGATATAGAAATAAAAGATGTCGATAGAGTGGATAGATTTAAATTAATAAAAGATTTAAAGGAAAATATTTAACTGATATTATGGATAGAAATATTGTTTTATTTTTAAATGCTATTGGAATTTCAAATAGAAATATACAAAAGATATTAAAATTATTTAACTCGTATAAGGATTTCAAATCAAATTATAAATTATTATATGAATTAGATAATATTGATAAAAGAACAGTAAAGAAAATAATCAATAATATAGATTTTAATATAAGTGATTATATAAAAAGGATTAAAAAACTAAATGTAAATATAGTTTTTTATGATGATGACAATTATCCTAAAAACCTAAGATTTATTGATGATTATCCTTTAATTTTATATTACAGAGGAACTCTCTTAGAAGATGATTATTTAGGTGTTTCTATTGTAGGAGCAAGAAAATGTACAAGCTATGGTTCCTGGGCATGTTCAAAAATAGCAAAAGAGCTTTCATATTATAATATTCCAATTATTTCAGGTCTAGCATATGGTATAGATAAAATAGCTCATGAAACGGCATTACAAAATAATAATAGGACTATAGCTGTTTTAGGAAACGGTATAGATATAATATATCCTAAGAATAATTATAAAGTCTATAATGAAATTTTGAAAAATGGTGCAATTATAACTGAATATCCTTTAGGAACACAACCTTTAGGATATAATTTCCCTTATAGAAATAGGATAATCTCTGGAATAGGGCAAGGAGTAGTCGTAATAGAGGCTATGGAAAAATCAGGTACTCTTATTACTGCTAACTACGCAGCTGAACAAGGTAAAGAAGTTTTTGCATTACCTGGAAATATTAACAGTCTTTATAGTAAAGGTACTAACTTACTTATAAAAGATGGTGCTAAAATATTAATATCCATTGATGATATACTTGAAGAGATTGAGTATAGAGATGTAAAAAAGGATAGTATCAATATTCAATTTTCAAATGATGAAGAAAAAATCATTTATAACGAGCTATTAAAAGAACCTAAAACTGCTAATGAACTATCTATTACTACTAATATTAAAATAGATAATATAAATGTGGTCTTGACAATACTTGAACTTAATGGTTATATTATTGAATTAAAAGGTGGAAAGTTTTCTACTGTTTAAATATGAAAGGAAAATACAGTTGGCAAAGAATTTAGTTATTGTAGAGTCTCCAACAAAAGCAAAGACTATTGGAAAAATGCTTGGAAGTAATTATAAAGTCGTAGCTTCTGTTGGACATTTAAGAGATCTTCCTAAGAGTAAAATGGGAATCGATATAGAAAACAACTTTGAACCTCAATATATTAATGTTAGGGGCAAAGGTGACATAATAAAAGAATTAAAAAAACAAGCAAAAAAATCTGAAAAAGTATTTCTTGCAACAGACCCGGATAGAGAAGGTGAAGCAATTTCTTGGCATCTTAGTAATTTATTAGGATTAGATCCTAATGAAAAAAATCGAGTTGAATTTAATGAAATTACTAAATCAACAGTTAAAGAAGCTGTAAAAAATCCTAGAAAAATAGATATGAATCTAGTAAATGCTCAACAAGCTAGAAGGGTATTAGATAGACTTGTAGGTTATGAAATATCTCCTGTTCTCTGGAAAAAGGTCAAAAGTGGACTTAGTGCCGGTAGAGTACAATCAGTAGCCTTGCGTTTACTATGTGAAAGAGAAAAGGAAATTAGGGAATTTGTTCCAAAAGAATACTGGTCAATTGAAGCCACTCATCTTAAGGATAAAATTAATTTTGAATCATCTTTTTATGGAGAGTTAGTTAAAGGTAAAGAAGAAAAAAAAGAATTAAAAAATATTAATGAGGCAGAAGAAATTATTAGTAACTTAGATTTAAATAATTTCATGGTTTCAAACATTAAAAAAACTAAAAAGAAAAGAAACCCTTATCCTCCATATACAACAAGTACGTTACAACAAGATGCAAATAGAAAATTAGGTTTTTCTGCATCCAAAACCATGTCTGTAGCACAACAGCTTTATGAAGGTATTAGTATAGGAAATGAAGGTACTGTTGGTTTAATTTCCTATATGAGAACGGATTCTACAAGAATTTCTAAAGATATAATTAATGAAGCCTTAGAATATATTAAAAACAAATATGGCAGTCAGTATGCTTCAAAAGGTAATAGTTATGGGAAAAATAAAAAAGGGGCTCAAGATGCACATGAAGCTATAAGACCAAGTTCTATAATACGAACTCCTGATTCGTTAAAGGATTATTTAAGCAATGATCAGTATAAATTATACAGACTTATTTGGAATAGAGTAGTAGCTAGCCAAATGACACAATCCCAATATGAATCAACTAATATTACCCTTTTAAATAACAATTTTGTCTTTAAAGCTAATGGAAACATTGAATTATTTAAAGGCTTTACTATAATTTATTCTGTTGAGGATAAGAATGTACTATTGCCTACAGTTGAAGAAAATGAAATAATTAACACAAGTAAAATTGATAAAACTCAACATTTTACTAAGCCAAAAGCAAGGTTTACTGAAGCTTCCTTGGTAAAAACATTAGAAGAAGATGGTATAGGACGACCTAGTACTTACGCTTCAATTATAAGCAGTCTTTTAAAAAGAAACTATGTAAAATTAGATAAAAAGAAATTTTTCACTACTGAACTAGGTGAAAATGTTAATGCTTTCTTATTAAAGTATTTTAGCGATATAATAAATCAAAAATTTACAGCTGAAATGGAAGATGAATTAGATAAAATTGAAGAATATGATTTAGATTGGAAAAATACTATTTCAAAATTCTATGATAGTTTAGAAGAAAATTTAGCAAAAGCCAAATCAGATACGAATACCTATAAGGTTGAAGATAAAAAAATTGATGAGTTTTGTCCAGAATGTGGTTCACAATTAGTCATAAAACATGGACGTAATGGAGAATTTATAGGTTGTTCAGGATTTCCTAATTGTAAATATACAAAAGCCATAATTAAAGGTACAGGGGTTAAATGTCCTAAATGTGGTGGAGAGATTATTGAAAAAGTTTCAAAAAGAGGAAAGCTTTTTTATGGTTGTAGCAATTATCCAAATTGTGACTTTGCTGTTTGGGATAAACCAATAGATGAGAAATGTCCTAAATGTAATTCAATTTTAGTTCATAAGAAAAATAGAAAAGTAGATGAAATTAAATGTTCTAATGAAAAATGTGATTATGTAAAATAAATTTGTAAAATTAATCCTTTTATGGTATTATACTTGAGGAATACGCACATTTATGGATTAATTAAGAGTTGCTAAATAGTACTTAATTAAGTTGAAGTAAATGGAGGTAAAAAAACAATGGAGGGATTTATTTAATGGCAGTAGTATCAATGAAAAGCCTGTTAGAGGCTGGTGTACATTTTGGACATCAAACTAGAAGATGGAATCCAAAAATGGAAAAATTTATTTTTACAGAAAGAAATGGAATCTATATTATAGATTTACAAAAAACTGTAAAACAAATTGAAGAGGCTTATAACTATATAAGAGATATAGTAGCAGATGGTGGTAAAGTATTATTTGTAGGCACAAAGAAACAAGCTCAAGAAGCTATAGAAACAGAAGCTAAAAGATCAGGACAACCATATGTTAGTCAAAGATGGTTAGGTGGTATGCTTACAAATTACAAAACTATCAAAAGTAGAATTAGACGTCTTCGTGAATTAGAGGATATGGAAGAAAATGGTACATTTGCCGTTTTACCAAAAAAAGAAGTAATTCAACTAAGACATGAAAAAGATAGATTGGAAAAATTCTTAGGTGGAATTAAAGACATGAATGGCTTACCAGATGTTCTATTTGTTATAGATCCTAAGAAAGAAAAAATAGCAGTACATGAAGCACATATTTTAGGAATACCTGTAGTTGGGGTAGTTGATACAAATACAGATCCTGATGATGTAGACATTCCAATTCCTGGTAATGATGATGCTATAAGAGCTGTAAAATTAATAACAGGTGTTGTAGCAAATGCAGTAATTGAAGCTAACCAAGGTGCTCAACATGATGATGTTGAAGCAGAAGCAGAAGTTGAAAATAAGGAAACTGCTAAAGTAGAAGAAGTTACTGAAGAGGAAATAAAAGAGGCTTCAGAAGAAATTAACTCATAATAAAAATGGTAAGAGTAATATATCTCTTACCTTTTGTTCTGATTTATTATAAATTTTAAGGGGGAATATTAATGGCTATAACAGCTACAATGGTTAAAGAATTACGTGATAAAACTGGTGCTGGTATGATGGATGCTAAAAAGGCTTTACAAGAAGCTAATGAAGACATGGAAAAAGCAATGGAAATTTTAAGAGAAAAGGGACTTGCTGGTGCTTCTAAAAAAGCTGGTAGAATTGCTTCTGAAGGTTTAGTTGAAGCATATATACATGGTGGTAGAATTGCAGCCTTAGTAGAAGTGAATTCTGAAACTGATTTCGTTGCTAAAAATGAAGAATTTAAACAATTTGTTAAAGATATTGCTATGCAAGTTGCTGCTTCATCTCCAAAATACGTTTCAAGAGAAGATGTTCCTGCAGAAGAAGTTGCTAAAGAAAAAGAATTTTTAATTCATCAAGCAATGAACGAAAATGCTGCTAAAGGAATGGATCCTGAAAAATCAAAAATGATTGCAGAGAAAAAGGTAGAAGGTAGAATGGGTAAATTCTATGAAGAAATTTGTCTATTAGACCAAGCATACATTAAAGATCCTAGCATAAATGTTCAAACTCTTTTAAATAACCTAATTTCAAAAATTGGAGAAAATATTAAAATCCGTAGATTTGTAAGATATGAAGTTGGAGAAGGATTAGAAAAAAGAGAAGAGGACTTTGCAGAAGAAGTTGCTAAACAAATGGGTAACTAGAATATAAATTAAATAATATTTTAAAATAGACATAATCTTAATTATGTCTATTTTTTTAAGTGTAACAATATTATGAAAGCAAATAAAATAATTAAATATTAACAAATATTTTCTTTCAATTTCTTATTACATAAAACTGCTTAATTCAGTTATTTCCTAAACTTACTTCTGTTGAAAAAGTAAGTTGTAAATGATATGATATTAAAGATATATAATAGAATTTTTATGTGAACATTTATCTTGTTCGTATTTATAAAAAATAGTATGGGAGGAATAATTTGAATTTAGCCTATAAAAGAGCAATAATAAAATTAAGTGGAGAAGCCCTTTCAGGTGGTAAAGGTCATGGACTAGATGACGATGTTATAGATGATATTTGTAAATCTATAAAAGAAGTTCATAATTTAGGTCTAGAACTAGCAATAGTAGTTGGTGGAGGAAATTTTTGGAGAGGACGTTCCTCTGAAAAAATAGATAGATCTACATCTGACAGTATGGGGATGTTAGGTACAGTAATTAACGCATTGAGATTACAAGCTTCACTTGAAAATTTAGGAGTAGATACTAGAGTACAAACTGCAATAGAAATGAAAGCAGTAGCCGAACCATATATAAGAAGAAGAGCCATTAGGCATATTGAAAAAAATAGAGTAGTAATCTTTGGTGCCGGTGCCGGTTTACCATATTTTTCAACAGATACAACAGCAGCTTTAAGAGCTGCAGAAATTAATGCAGATGTAATTTTATTAGGTAAAACAGGAACAGACGGAATTTATAATAAAGATCCTAATAAATATGATGATGCTATTAAATATGATGAATTATCATATATAGATATATTAAATCAAGGTTTAGGTATAATGGATTCAACAGCCACATCTCTATGTATGGATAATAATATACCAGTGGTTGTTTTTGGAATTGATGATCCAAATAATTTAATAAAGGTAGCTTGTGGAGATAATATTGGAACTAAGGTGAAAGGAGACTAATATGTATACTGACGTATTGAAAAATTTAGAAACAAAAATGCAAAAAACAATAAATTCCTATAAAGAGGATTTGAAAACTATTAGGGCTGGGAGAGCAAATCCTGCTTTGTTAGATAATTTATCTATAGACTACTATGGAACACAAACTCCATTAAATCAAGTATCTACTATTAATGTTGCTGAAGCAAGGTTATTGACCATTCAACCATGGGATGTTTCAACTATATCGGCAATAGAGAAAAGTATTCTACAATCAAATTTAGGTATTACTCCTTCAAATGACGGAAAAATTATTAGACTTCCATTTCCTGCATTAACAGAAGAAAGAAGAAGGGATTTAGCTAAATTAGTTAGACAGTATGCTGAAAATGCTAAAGTAGCTTTGAGAAATAGTAGAAGAGAAGCAATGGATGCAATAAAAAAATTAGAAAAAAACTCAGAAATATCTGAAGATGAGTTACGAACTGGAGAACAAGAAATTCAAGATTTGATTAATAAATATACTGCTGAAATTGATTCCATTACAAAAACAAAAGAAGACGAGTTAATGGAGATCTAGGAGAGAATATGCAAGAGAGTTTACTTAATAAAATTGATTCAAATAATATTCCTAAACATGTTGCAATTATTTTAGATGGTAATGGAAGATGGGCAAAAAAAAGATTTCTTCCTAGATTTAAAGGGCATCAAGAAGGTATGAAAAGAGTAGTTGAAATAGTAGAAGTTGCTAGCAATATTGGTATTGAATTTCTAAGTGTCTATGCATTTTCTACTGAAAACTGGAAAAGACCAGTGTTAGAAGTAAATTCTCTTATGGATTTATTAGTTTATTATGTAGAAATACAACTAGATAAATTAAAAAAGAATAATGTTAAAGTTATTACTCTTGGAGATATATCAAAACTTCCTACTAAAGCTAAGAATGCTATTGTTAAAGCTTGTAATGAAACAAGTACAAATACCGGAATGGTTTTAAATATAGCTTTAAATTATGGCGGTAGAGATGACATTGTAAATGCAACAAAAAATATTCTTGAAGATTTTAATTTAGGAAAAATTAATATTAATAATATTGATGAAGATATTTTTAAAAACTATTTATATACAACAAATCAACCAGATGTTGATTTGTTAATTCGTTCAGGTGGAGATATGCGATTAAGCAATTTTTTATTATATCAAACAGCATATGCTGAATTATATTTTACTAATTGCTTATGGCCTGATTTTAAAGAAGATGAATTATTTAAAGCTATTATAGATTATCAAAGTCGTAATAGAAGGTTTGGAGGAGTATAATGAAAAATTTAATTATTAGAGCATTAACAGGTATTGTGTTAGTAGCCGTATTAATTGGTTTTACAATACTAGGAAAAACCTATTTATTATTACTGACGACTTTTTTATCTTTAGTTGGAATTTATGAATTTTTTAATATTATGAAAAAACTAGAATATAAACCTAACTATTTGTTAGCGTTTATTTTTTCTTTACTGCTGTTACTAACTGTATATTTTGGATATACAAATATAGAGAGTAGTATAATTTTAGTTTACACATTATTTGTAATGATAATGATGACTTTTTTTGATTTATTTGATCATAAAACAGCCTTTTTACAAATCTTTGTAGTAACTTATATTACGCTGTCTTTTAGTAGACTAATATTATTATCTGATACTATGCTTATATGGTTAGTATATATAACTTCATGGGGTACAGATACTTTTGCATATCTAGTAGGTTCTGTTTTTGGCAAACATAAATTAATTGAAAAACTAAGTCCCAAAAAATCCATTGAAGGTGCTATTGGTGGAATTATAGGAGCTGCTATTCTAACTTACATATTTGCCGTTGTTTTTAAATTTGACAATAAGATGCAATTAGTTATTATTGCCTCTATTGGTTCAGTAATATCTCAAATCGGTGATTTATGTGCATCTAAATTTAAAAGAATATCAAATACTAAAGATTATGGCACAATATTTTTAGGACATGGAGGAGTATTAGATCGTTTTGATAGTGTTTTATTTACTGCTCCATATATATATTTAATATATTCATTTTTATAATGAATGTCTGGAGGTTAAATGGTAACAATAATAATAGCAATAGCAGTATTTTTGATAGTGATTTTTTGGCATGAATTAGGACATTTTCTTGTAGCTGTAAAATCAGGAATTAAGGTAAATGAATTTTCCGTAGGAATGGGCCCAAAGTTATTTCAAAAGAAAAAAAATAATATTAAATATTCTTTAAGAGCCTTACCCTTAGGTGGCTATGTTGCTATTGAAGGCGAAGATGAGGATTCTGAAGATCCGAAAGCCTTTAATAATGCAAAGGCAAGTAAAAGACTAGCTGTAATAGTAGCTGGTGTAATAATGAACTTTATTCTTGGATTCGTAATTTTATTTTTTGTAAATATGTTTGCGCAACCAAATATAGCATTAATAGTGGAGAATAGCCCTGCAGAAAAGGCTGGACTTAAAGCAAATGATATTATTTTAGAAATCAATGAAAAAAATGTAAAAAACTCAGATGATATTACAAAGTATATATCTGAATCTAATGGAGAAGAACTGAATATTTTAATTAAATCTAACAATAAGGAAAAAGAAATTAGAGTAACTCCTTCTAAGGATGAAAGTGGTCAATATCTTATTGGTATTCAAATAGGAAGAGCTTTCAGTACAGATAATGTTTCTATATTACAAGGAATTACAGGTGCAGTTAAGGATTTTAAAATCTATTCAACAGCGATTGTAGATGCACTATATAAATTAATAACAGGTAAATTATCTCTTGATAATTTAGCAGGACCTGTAGGTACTGTTGTTTTAATTGGTGATTCTGCAAAAAGAGGTGCAATGACCTTTTTTAATCTACTAGCAATGCTTTCTATTAATTTAGGAGTTTTTAACATTATGCCTTTTCCTGCATTAGATGGGGGACGAGCTGTTCTAATACTTGTGGAAATGTTAACCGGTAAAAAATTACCGGCTGAAAAGGAAGGACTACTAAATTTTGTTGGATTAATACTACTTTTAACACTTATGGTTGTAGTAGCTTTTAAAGATATAGTTACTTTATTTTAAGAGGTAAAAATGAAAAGAAAATTAACAAAACAAATTTTTGTAGGTGATGTTCCCGTTGGAGGTTCATCACCTATTACTGTTCAATCTATGACTAACACAATAACAAAAGACATCGATTCAACAGTAAATCAAATTTTATTATTAGAAAAAAATGGCTGCGATATTTCCAGGTCAGCAATTAATGACTTGGAAGATGCAAAAGCAATTTCTATTATAAAAAGTAAAACCAATATTCCCTTTATTGCTGATATTCAATTTGATTATAGATTAGCAATTGCAGCAGTGGAAAATGGTGCTGATTGTTTAAGAATAAATCCCGGCAATATTGGAAATAAAAACAGGGTTAGAGAAGTAACCCATTGTTGTGAAGAGTATAATGTTCCTATACGAATAGGAGTAAACTCCGGTTCCTTACATCAAAAATACTTGGATAAATATAAGGGTGTTAACTCTGATTCTATAGTATATAGTGCTTTAGATGAGGTGAATTTTATAGAATCCTTAGGTTTTTATAATATGAAATTATCTTTAAAATCCAGTGATGTAAATATGAGTATTGAATCATATAAAAAGATTTCTGAACTAACGGATTATCCTCTACATTTAGGAATTACTGAAGCAGGACCTTCTTATGTTGGGACAATAAAATCTGCTGTTGGTATTGGAAGTTTATTAAGCCAGGGTATAGGTGATACCATTAGAGTTTCTCTAACAAGTGCACCAGAAGAAGAGGTTCGGGTAGGAAAAGAGATTTTAAAATCTTTAAAACTTAGAACAGAGGGCATTAATATAATATCTTGTCCAACATGTGCAAGGACAAAAATTGATTTAATAAGTATTGTTAAAGAAGCTGAAAATTATTTAAACAACATTAATAAAAACTTAACTGTTGCCATTATGGGCTGCGTTGTAAATGGACCTGGTGAAGCAAAAGAAGCTGACATAGGAATAGCAGGCGGTAATGGTCAAGGCTTAATATTTAAAAAAGGAAAAGTTATAAAGAAAGTTGAAGAGAAAAAATTATTAGAAGAATTAATTTCAGAAATAGAAAAAATGAAGTAGAAGGTAAATATGGAATCAAAATTTAATACTTTATTAGATAAATTAAAAATTAGAAATTGTTTAAATTGTGATCCTAATATCTTAGAAATTAATTATGATCCAAAAAAGGACGAAATTAGTTTCTTATTTTCAGAAGTTGAGAATATTGAGGATAAAAAGGAAATTAAAAATATTTTAAAGGAAATTTTACCAAATCTTTCAAATATTATAATTGAATTTAAAGAAAATTCAATTAATAGTGTTAGTGTAAATATTGAGGAATTAGTTTTTAATTTTTTAAAAAATAATAATATATTTATAAATAAATCCGATATATATTTAATAGGGGAATCAATAAACATATATTGTGAAGAAAAATATAAAAAATTGTTATCCGAAAATAAAATTGAAAATTCTTTATTAGAAAATGTTAACAAATTTGACAACAAATATACAAATGTTCTAATTAATACTTTAAAAGATGAAGATATTTCTCAACAACATCTTTCTATAGTGAAATCAAAAGAAAAAAAGGTTAGTAAAGAATTTGTTTCAAAAATAAATAACGAACAAAAAAATAATATAAATGATATTAACAATAATAATAAAGTAGACAAGAAAAACAGATATGGCAGGAAAATTAATAGTTCCATTACTCCAATAAAAGATTTAGGAGATAATTGGGATTATATTTGTGTTGCTGGAGAAGTAATAGATCTAAATAAAGTTGTTACTAAAAAAAATGACTATGTAATACTCTCATATGATATAAGTGATTATACTTCAACAGTAACTTGCAAAACTTTTTTTACAACAAAAAAATTTTAGCGAATTCGAAGATTTAATTACTGTTGGATCTTGCTTAAAGGTTGAAGGTAAATATACCTATGATAATTTTGCTAAATCAAATGTAATTAATGTTAACAGTATAGAACCATATAAAATGAATAAGAAAATTGATAACTCAAGTGAAAAAAGGGTTGAGTTACATCTATTTACACAAATGAGTGCCTTAGATGGTTTTGTAAAAGTAAAGGATTTAATGAAACTTTTAAAAAATTGGGGACATACTGCTGTTGGGATAACCGATAAGGGTGTAGTTCAATCCTATCCGGATGTTGACCAATATGCTAAGGAAAACTGTATTAAACCTTTATATGGTATTGACGCAAAGTTTTTAAAAGACAAACTTAGAATTCTTACAGATTTTTATGGTACATTTAATAATGATGAATTTGTTGTTTTTGATATTGAAACTACAGGTTTTTCAAGAATAAATGACAAAATTATTGAAATTGGTGCTGTAAAAGTAAAAAACAATGAAATAGTTGAAAAATATAATCAGCTAATAAACCCAAATGTTACTATTCCCGAAAAGATTATCGAACTAACAGGAATTAATAACAATATGGTAGACAATGAACCTAATATTAAAAAAGTACTTCCTGAATTTATGGAATTTGTTGGAAATGCAACACTTATTGCCCATAATGCAGATTTTGATATAGGATTTATAAGGGAGAATTGTAAATTACAAAATATTACATTTAAAAATGCTTATATTGATACAGTGGCATTATCTAGAGCTGTCTTTCCTGAATTAAAGAAACATAAATTAAATATTATAGCAAAACATTTAAGTATTTCTCTAGAAAATCACCATAGAGCTTGTGACGATGCACAAGCTACAGCTGAAATTTTCTTAGAAATTTTAAAAAAACTTAAAGAAGAAAATATAATATTTGATGAAAAAATTAATAATCTAAATACGGAATGGCCAATTTATAAAAATGAAGCCTATAATGGATTAATATATGCGGAAAATCTTACTGGTTTAAAAAATCTTTATAAAATAGTATCTGAATCAAGTTTGAATTATTTTAATCGTTCACCTGGCATACCTGAATTTCTTTTTGATAAATATAAAGAAGGTCTATTAATTGGTAGTGGGAATCACAATGGTGAATTATTTAAAGCTATTATTAAGGATTATCCTGATTTTATAATTGAAGAAATAGCTAGTAAATTTGATTTTCTTGAAGTTCAACCTCCTGAAAATTATGGAAAATTAATTTATGAAGGTGAAATTAAAGATATTAATCATGTTAAAAAATATATAGAAAAAATATGCAATATTGGTGAAAAATATAATATTCCAGTAGTAGCAACAGGAGATGTACACTACATTTATCCAGAAGATTATATTTTAAGAAATATTGTTAAGTTCTCTCAACCCCTTGCAAAACATGAGAAAGAAATTAAACCAACCTTATATTTAAGAACAACAGAAGAAATGTTAAATTCCTTTGAATTTTTAGGTAGGAAAAAAGCTAAGGAAATAGTAATAAAAAATACTAATTTAATAAAGGATTTAATTGGAGAATTTAAACCTATACCAGATGGTACATTCCCTCCAGTAATAGAAGGCTCTGATCAAGAACTTAGAAAAATCACCTATGATAAAGCCATTTCTTTATATGGAGATCCTATACCTGAGTATGTTAAAGCTCGTTTAGATAAAGAGCTGGACTCAATTATTTCAAACGGATATGCAGTTTTATATATTATTGCCCAGAAACTTGTCTGGAAGTCAAATGATGATGGTTATTTAGTAGGATCAAGAGGTTCTGTCGGTTCTTCTTTTGCTGCAACTATGGCAGGTATTACTGAAGTTAATCCACTATTACCACATTATAGATGTCCAGAATGTAAACATAGTGAATTTATTGATGATATAAATATCGGTTCAGGTATAGATTTACCTGATAAAATCTGTCCTGTTTGTGGAACAAATTATATAAAAGATGGGCACAATATACCTTTTGAAGTCTTTCTGGGATTTGAAGGGGATAAAGAACCGGATATAGATTTAAACTTTGCAGGAGAGTATCAACCAGTAGTTCATAAATATACAGAAGAACTTTTTGGTTCCGATAAAGTTTTTAGGGCTGGTACTATAGGTACTATAGCTGACAACACCGCATATGGCTATATTCAAAAATATATAGAAGAAAATGAAATTAATATACCAAATGCAGAATTAAAAAGATTGCAAAAGGGAATTGTAGGTGTAAAGAGAACTTCCGGTCAACATCCAGGAGGAGTTATGATTGTTCCTCAAGATAAGGAAATATATGATTTTTGTCCTGTCCAACATCCTGCAGACGATATGAAGTCAGATATTATTACTACTCACTTCAACTATAATGCAATTAGTGGTAGAATATTAAAATTGGATTTACTTGGCCATGATGTTCCTTCAATAATAAAAATGCTTAGTGATATTACAGGAATAGATCCATTAACTATTCCTTTTGATGATGATGAAACAATGAGTATTTTTAAATCTAATGATGCTTTAAATTTTATTGAGGATTATGATTATACATCGGTAGGAACTTTAGGTATACCTGAATTCGGTACTAAATTTGTTAGGCAAATGTTAGTTGAAACCGAACCAACAACTATTTCAGAATTATTTAGAATATCTGGACTATCCCACGGTACTAATGTTTGGACTAATAATGCACAGGATCTAGTACGTGACAATATAGCATCTCTTAAAGACGTTATATGTACAAGAGATGATATAATGACTTATTTAATACAGAAGGGACTGGAGAACAAAAGAGCCTTTAAAATAATGGAAACAGTTCGTAAAGGGCGTCTACTCGATGAAGAAACAGAAAATTATATGAGAAAGTTTGATGTACCTGAATGGTATATTGATTCCTGTAGAAAAATTGAATATATGTTTCCTAAAGCCCATGCAGTTGCTTATGTTTTAATGAGTTATCGTATAGCTTACTTTAAGGTTCATTATCCTGAAGCCTTTTATTCAACTTTCTTTACAACTAAAATTGCGGATTATCCAGGTCAAATTATTTTTGAAGGATTGGATTCTATTAGGAAAAAAATGAGCGAAATAAAAGAACTTGGATATTCAGCTACGGCAAAAGATAATAGTACATTGACTGTATTAGAAGTTGCTGAAGAAATGTATTGTAGAGGAATAAAAGCTAGTCCTGTAAGTTTTCAAAACTCAGATAAATTAAAATTTAAAGTTTTAGAAAAAGGATATATTCAACCTCCTTTTAGAGGACTTGAAGGAGTTTCAGATGCTCATTCAATTGCAATATATGACGAATACAATAAGAATGAATTTCTTTCAATTCAAGATTTAGTAAAAAGAACTAAAATAAATAAAGTTGCTGTAGAATCTTTAAGAAATCATGGTGTATTAAAGGGGCTACCAGAATCTAACCAATTGAGTTTCTTATAAAAAAGATGTTGTTATTTCAACATCTTTTATTTAATTGTGTACTATTTCTATGCTATAATTGAATAGAATATAAATGAGGAGAATTTATGGAAAAAGTTAAATTTGAATTTGAAGTTACAAATCAAGAATTTATCAACATACTATTTGATAACTTAGAGGAAAAAATTAAATTAATAGAAAAAGAATTAAATGTAAAATTATCTTTATATGGCAATGGAATTAAGATTATTGGTAATAAAAATTATTCCAGTGCTACATATAATTTACTTATTGAATTATATGAATTATATAAAAAAGATGGAAATATTTCTGAGCAACAAGTTAGATATTTAATTGATATGATTAAAAAGGGCAAAAATGGAATTTCTAAAACCCTTCTTGACTATATAATATGTACAACATCTAGAGGAAAACCAATTAAACCAAAAACTCTAGGACAAAAACAATACTTGGATTATATTTTAAGTAATGACATTGTATTTGGAGTTGGACCAGCAGGGACAGGTAAAACTTATTTGGCTATGGCAATGGCAATTAGAGCTTTTAAAAATAATGAAGTAGATAGAATAATTCTTACTAGACCAGCTGTAGAAGCTGGAGAAAGCTTGGGATTTTTACCAGGAGATCTGCAAGAAAAAATTGACCCATATTTAAGACCTATATATGATGCTCTATTTGAAATATTAGGCTATGAGCAATACTTGAAACTAGTTGAAAAAGGATTAATTGAAGTGGCACCTTTAGCCTATATGAGGGGTAGAACTTTAGATAATGCTTATGTAGTATTAGACGAAGCTCAAAATACAACCAATGAACAGATGAAGATGTTTTTAACTAGGATTGGTTATGGTTCAAAAGCTATCATTACAGGTGATATTACCCAAATAGATCTACCTAGGGGAAAAAAATCCGGTCTAAAAAATGCTAGTAATATTTTACGTAATATTGATGGTATAGCTTTTATGGACTTTGAATCTACAGATATAGTTAGACATCCACTAGTACAAAAAATTATTAATGCTTACGAGAAATTTGAATTAAAGGAAAATAAGAATGGAAATATTAATAAATAACAGACAAGATAAATTAACACTTTCTGATAACTTAATTTCAAATATAAAAAAAGCTATTTTAATCTGTCTAGAAATTGAAAAGCATAATATAAATGTAGAAATATCTCTTTCATTTGTTGACAATGAAGAAATAAAGAAAATAAATAAAGAATTTAGAAATATTGATACTCCAACTGATGTACTATCTTTTCCTTTAGATATAGATTTTTTCATTGAAGATATAAATATTCCTTTAGGGGATATTATTATTTCTACAGAAAAAGCTAGGGAGCAATCATTAGAGTTTGGACATAGTTTAGAAAGGGAAATTATATACTTAGTAATTCACTCTATGTTTCACTTACTAGGTTATGATCATATTAAAAATGAAGATGCAATAAAAATGCGTAATAAGGAAAAAGAAGCTATTAGAAAAATAGGAATATATAAAAATGAAAAATAATAAAGACTTTAAAAATACTAATTTAATAGAAAGCTTCAATCATGCCATTGATGGTTTAATCTATTCTTTTAAAAATGAAAATAATTTTAAACGCCATGTATTTATGGCAATTTTAGTGGCTTTGTTAAGTTTGTTTTTTAATTTTACAAGATTGGAAATGGCTATTTTATGTATTACTATTACTTTGGTTATTTTAGCAGAATTATTAAATACGACTATTGAAAAAATTGTGGATTTAATATATGAATATTATGAGCCTAGGGCAAAAATAGCTAAAGATGTTGGAGCTGGAGCAGTTTTGGTAACAGCTTTAAACTCTTTGTTTGTTGGTTATTTTATTTTCTATGATAGGATTATAAGAATTACTGAAATAGGAGTATTTAAAATAAAGAAATCTCCTGTTCATTTAGCTTTTATAGCCTTGGTTATTGTAATTTTAATTACACTAATATTAAAAAGTTCTTTTTATAAAGGAAAGGGTACACATTTACAAGGAGGTACTGTAAGTGGACACTCTGCTTTAGCCTTTTGTTTGGCAACTATTATTGTTTTTTTAGCAAATAATACACTAATTTCAATTTTAAGTTATTTTTTAGCTTTTTTAGTTGCTGAATCTAGGGTAGAAAGTAAAATTCACAGTTTATCTGAAGTTATATTTGGTGGAATTACAGGATTTTTAGTTGCTACTATTATATTTAAATTGTTGGTGAGATTTTAATTATGAATATAGAAAAACTTATAAAATTAGCTTATACTGCAAGAGAAAAAGCCTACACTCCTTATTCTAATTTTAAAGTAGGCGCTGCTGTTGTTACAGAGAATAATAATATTTATTCTGGATGCAATATAGAGAATGCTGCCTATTCTCCATCTATTTGTGCTGAAAGAACAGCAATATTTAAGGCTATTAGTGAAGGAGAAAGTAAAATTAAATTAATTGTTATTGTAGGAACTAACGATTTTACTTATCCTTGTGGTGTATGTAGACAGGTAATTAAAGAATTTGCAAAAGATACATGTAAAATAATTGTTGCAAATAATAAAATGGAATATAAAACTTTCACTTTGGACGAGCTACTTCCTTATAGCTTTGGGCCAGAGGACTTAAGGAGATAAATATGTTTAAATCTGGATTTATTACGGTATTAGGTAGGTCAAATGTAGGAAAATCTACATTTTTGAATTATATAATGGGGGAAAAATTATCAATTATTTCCAATAAACCTCAGACTACAAGAAATAAAATAAAAATGATATATACAACTGAAAATATGCAATGTATTTTTTTGGATACTCCAGGTATACAAAAACCTAAAAATAAATTAGGTGAATATATGTTGAAAGTATCAAAAGATAGTTTAAATGATGCTGATATTGTAACTTATATAGTTGACAATAGTACAATTATTGGAGAAAATGAAGAATATATTTTAAATTTTTTAAAAAATATAAAAACTCCAATTATATTAGTTATAAACAAAATAGATTTATTAACTGAAGCTAACCTAGAAAAAATTATTGCTTTATATGAAAAATATAATATTTTTAAAAAAATTATTGCAGTTTCTGCAGTAAATGGACAAAATATAGATGAGTATTTTGATGCAGTCTATGAACTATTACCTGAAGGTCCTATGTATTATGACGAGGATGAAATTACTGACCAACCTATTAAGAAAATAGTTTCTGAAATAATCAGAGAAAAGACTCTAGTTTATTTAAATGAAGAAATTCCACATGGAATAAATGTTGTTGTTGACAGCTTAAAACACAGAACAGAAAAGAATATATATGATATATATGCAACAATAATTGTCGAAAAAAAATCTCATAAGGGAATGGTTATAGGCAAAAACGGAAAAATGATTAAAAAAATTGGTACCGATGCTAGAATAGATATTGAAAATTTTCTAGAAAGTAAAATAAATTTAAAACTTTGGGTAAAAATTGATCCTGACTGGAGGAATGTCAATTCTAGATTGTCAGAATATGGATATAAATAATGCAAAATAATGAAACAAGAGCTATTGTACTAAATACCTTTAATATAAAAGAAAAGAATAAAATAATTAAGGTTTTTTCTAAAAACTTTGGCAAAATGGATCTAATTTATAAGGACAATAAATTAGGTTCATTAAATAATGCCAGTCAATTAGATATATTCAGTGAAGCTTTTTTAAATGTTTATATATCAAAGGAATATGCTTATTTAATAGATTATGAACTTATTTCTACCCGGTATAAATTAAGGAAAAATAGTTTAAAAATCCTATATGGAAATGTAATTATAGAATTATTAGAAAAAATTTTTCCAATGTATTTTATTGAAGATAAAATATATGATTTAACATTAAAAGTATTGGATAATTTAGAAAATAAAGATAATAACGGTTATTTACTTGTATTAGCCTATATATTAAAATTTTTAGCTTATACTGGATATAAATTAGACTTTAGTAAATGTGCAAATTGTAGTGATAGCAAATCAAAAAAATATTACTTTTCTTCACAAGAAGGAGTTTTATTTTGTAATAATTGTACAAAAGGTTATAATATGTATGAATTAGATTATTCACAAATTACATTAGTGAATAAATTATTATATTCTAAAATTGATTTTATTCCTGATGTAGAATATGAAGATAATTTGTATTTATTAACGATTTTAATAGATAGTATAAAAAAAATTTTCGAAATTAATAAGTTTAATTCATTAAGTTTTATTAACTTATATAAGAAAGGTTTATATGGACAATAAAGTTTTAATTGAAATAGGTATAAAGGATTTACAATATAATTTATATGATGTTGTTATTAGAAATTTAAGGGAAAGTTTGAATAAAAATTTTGAGATAAATAATATTAAATACGATGAATTAAAGTTCAATTATAGTAAAAACAGAATTTTGTTCTCTTTTAGTATTCCTGAAGAAACAAATATTTCTAACGATATTATTTCAAAAATTATTACAGATTCCTTAAATAAATTATTTATACCTATAAAAGATTTAGAAATTTCATATTATTTAAAGGATTATATAATATGGATTCAAGGGATGAGAGATGATTTATTTTTAAATTTTAATGAATTTAATATTTCCAATGAAAAAGATTCTAATATAAAATTTTATAAAATGGTTTCTATTGACGGGTATAAAGAACTTTTAAGGAAAAATAATATTATTTTTGAAAATGATGCACGTAGAAATTATTTTATTACAAAATCCAATCGAATGGCTAAAGAATATGGTGGAATATTATTTGATTCAAATTACTTAATTGAAAAATATATAAATGCATATAATTTGCCATATCCAATTATAAAAAAATTTGATAATAAATTATTAGAATATCCTCAAAAATTATTAATAGCAATTTTATTGGATATTTGTAATGTTTTTCCAATAGTTAATGAAAAGAATGCATTAATGCCTTATTTCATCTTTCCTGTAGAAAAACATAATATTAATAACGAAATTAAAATAAATAATATTCATTTAGAAATAATTAATACTATATTGGAAGTTTTGTCTAAGTATGAAAAAACTATGGAATTTGATTATGAATATTATTTAAATAAAATGAAAAAAACAAAATTGCCGTTAGAAATAGGTACAGTATACGATAAAACCCTTAGAATAAAATCTTTTGCTAAAATACTAGGTTCCTATTTAAAAGTAGGGGAAAATACTATAAAAAATATCGAATTAGAAGCAGATATATGCAAATTGGATCTGGCTACAGATATAGTAAATGAAATGCCAGCTTTAAAGGGAATTATTGGATATTTATATGCTAAAGAAAGTGGATTTAGTGATATTGTATCAAATGCTATGTATATGTACTATAGACCAAGGTTTTATTATGATAAGATGCCTGATACCACTTCTGCAAAAATACTTAGTATTGCTGACAAATTAGATTCAATAGCTAATATGTTTATTTATAATACGTTAAATTTAAAAGATAACCTATATCAAACTACTGATATTAGGAGAAAAGCAAGTGGTGTTATTAATATAATTATAGAAAATAAATGGGATTTAAATCTTTCTATTATAATTGATGATTTAATATATACCTATATAAAATACAATAATATAGTAATGGATTATAAGGTCCTTAAAAATGAAATTAAAAGTTTTATTTTATCTAAATTTCGAGAGGAACTGGTTAATAAAGACTTTAATTATAATTCCATTGATAATTTAATAAAAAAATATCCAGATAATATTTCAAAAATACATGAAATATTAGTAAAAGGAGAAGAAGATGAGTAGTAAAAATTTAATTATAGTGTCTGATTCCACTGGCGAAACTGCTATTCAAATGACAAATGCTATAAAAGTACATTTTGACTTAGATGGAGTAAATATTTTAAGATATCCTGATATTTTGTCTAATGAAGAAATTGATGAAATGTTTAATGAACTAACAGGTGAAAATTTAATTTATTCAACTATTATAAGAGAAGACATCTTAAAATATTTAAAAGAAAAAGCTTTAGAAAAAAATTATACAGTTGTAGATTTATTTGAAGTTCCTTTAACGGCAGCTGAAAAATTCTTTAACCAAAAAGCTAAACGTGAAGTAGGATTAACAAGAACATTAAGTGAAGATTATTTTGCAAAAATTGAAGCACTTGATTTTGCTATGAAATATGATGATGGTAAAGATCCAAGGGGAATTAAATTAGCTGATATAGTTTTAATTGGAATATCCAGAACTTCAAAAACTCCATTATCCCTTAATTTAGCTTTTAAAAACTACAAAGTATGTAATATTCCCTTAGTACCTGAAATTAATCCTCCTGAGGAATTGTTTCAAGTAGATCCAAAAAAAATAATAGGACTTATAATTAATAAAGATAAATTAAATGAAATAAGAAATGAAAGATTAAAATCTATGGGAATAGTATCAGGTGGAGAATATTCATCTGAAAATAGAATATTAAATGAATTGAATTTTGCTTTAGAGCTATATGAAAAAATTGGTTGTAGAGTTATAGATGTAACTACTAAAACCATTGAAGAAACAACATCTGATATTATTACAATGATAGATCAAAAGGACAATATTAATTAATAGGAGAAGTAATGACAGAAGAAGTAAAAAAGAAAAGTGTATTTAAAAAAATATTTATTGCTATATTGATTTTACTCGTTTTAGTATATTTGGCAGGAATATATGTTTTTTCAAAATACACCTATCCCAACACTTATTTAAATGAAGTAAAAATTCCCTTTAAACAAATTGACACTTTGTTTACTAATGTAGACTTAGATGACATATTAATTTATGACAAGGACAATGAAAAATATGTTTTAAATCCAACAGAATTAAACTTTGTTGCAGATTATAAAGATGAAATTGAAGTTAAACAGAATTCTTTTCTATGGCCATTTGAAATATTTTCAAAACACGAATATATAAATCCTGTAGAAAAATCTGTTAATGCAGATAATTTAAAATCTTGGATAAATGAATCTGAATTAACTAAAAACATGGTAGAACCTGTAAATGCAGAAATAGTTAAAGAAAATAACAATTATATTATTAAAGAAGAGGTAGTTGGAAATACTCTAGATAAAGATAAATTGTATACTACAATTGAAAATTCTTATCTGAACTCCGTTAATGAAATAACATTAAAGGATGAATATATTAAACCAACAGTAGTAAAAAAAGATTTAGAAGAAAGAGCTGAATTTTTAAATAAATTAATAGGTAGAAATCTTTCTATTAAAATACATGATGATTCCTTAATTAAACTAGACGATATGGAAATCTTTATTAACGAAAATGAAGCTAAACTGGATTATGAAAAAGTTAAAAATTACGTTACAGAATTAAAAAACAAGTATGATAATTTAAACAAAGAAAGAAAATTCACTACTTTTGCAGGTAATGAAGTTTCAGTTCCAGGTGGAAATTATGGGATACAAATTAATTTAGAAAAAAGTACAGATGCTATTTTTAATGCACTATCTGAAGGAGATTCTGAAGTAGTTGATTTAGTTTATACTCATAAATCTCCAAATAATGGAGAAATTGGAAATACCTATGTAGAAATTAGCATAGCTGATCAAAGAATGATTTTTTATAAAGATGGAAATGTAATCGTAGATACCCCTGTAGTTACAGGTCAACCTAATGGTAAGTATGATACTCCTAGAGGAGTTTGGAATGTTTGGATTAAAGAGAGAGACAGATATTTACAAGGTTATAATTCAGATGGTACTAAATATAAGAGTTGGGTGCAATATTGGTTACAAATCGATTATACAGGTGTAGGAATTCATGATGCTTATTGGCAAAATGGAAATTTTGGAGGACAGAGATACAAAACAAATGCAGGTAGTCATGGTTGTATTAACACTCCTTTATCAGCAGTTAGTACACTTTATAATAATATCGAAAAAGGTACTCCTGTAATAATATATTAATTTTAAAAAGGTGATTTGTAAATCACCTTTTTATTATATTAAATTTATGTAATATTCAAATAATATACTATTATTCTTAAAAATATCTATTAATATACATCTTAACTTTTTATTTATTCATATTATCATTTATACATATACATAGTGATATTTTCTTTAAAAATTTTCAAATTTAACTTTTTTGTAATACTTTTGTAACTAATTTGTAACTTTCATTGACTTATGAACTATAGTCCATTAGAATTTATTATAGTGTTTAACTTGGGAGGATACTAAATTATGAATAAGAAAAAATTAGGTGCATCACTGGGCTTTGTATCTTTAATAGCTTTAGGAGTAGTTGGTTTAGGTAACGAAACTTTAAGTGATGTTTTAAAGTCAGCGCCTAAAAATTATGTAGAAAGTATTTCAACTTTTAAAGAAGAAGATATAGATAAATTAATAGACGAAAATAAAAATGACAAAAACGATAAAAAAGATAATATAGAAACTATTAAATTAGCATTGGATAACACTGTTTATGATATTTCTAAAAAAGATAATACTGAAACTATTAAACAAGAAGAAACTCCAAACATTACAGATAACTCTGCTGTAAAACAAGCACCAGCAGAAACAACCGTTGTGGAAGAAGACAATATATCTCTTTCAGGAGAGAAAGTAGTTGAAACTTCTAAAGAAAACAATATAGAAAACAATAGTGCAAATTCAACTATGGATAATACAAATACTGTAGATAATGATTCTAAAACTGAAGATAAATCTAGTTCAGAAGTTGAAGTTGAAGTTGTTAATAGCGATGAAAGTTCATTATCAGATGAAAACACAACAGTTAGCACTCCAAAAATAGAAACTAATGAAGCAAAAGTTATAGAATTACCTGTTGAAGGTTGGGTATCTCATAATTTAAATGTACGTTCTAGTGCAAAAATTGATGCTGAGAATATAGTAGGTACTTTAACTGTAGGTACTAAAATTTCCGGTACTGAATCCAATGGTTGGGTTAAAATAGAATTTGAAAATAAAACAGGATATATTGCTAGGGACTATATTTCAAATACAGAAATTAAGGCTCCGGAAAAAGAAGAGACTCCAGCTCCTGAAAATACAGTAAATGATTCAGCTACAGAAACCAATACTAACGAATCTGTTCAAACTGAAAATTCATTAACCGGCTGGGTTAAAAGTCCTTTAAATTTAAGAGAAAATAGTAATACTAGTTCAAAAGTATTAACAGTATTACCTGCGGGTACTAAAGTTTCTGGTACTGAATCCAATGGTTGGGTTAAAATAACTTATAACGGACTAACTGGTTACATTGCTAAATCATATATTTCAAGTACCGAAATAAATAATGAAGAAAACACTACTGAAACTAATGCTACAGAAACCAATACTAACGAATCTGTTCAAACTGATTCTAGTACTATAAATAAAATAGTAAACAGTGCATATGGTTTTGTAGGTTATAGATATGTATATGGTTCAGCAGATCCTAGTGTAGGTTTTGACTGTTCAGGTTTGACATACTACCTTTATAAAACACATGCAGGTATTACTTTAAATAGAAACTCTGCAGCTCAGGCTTCAAATGGCTATCAGGTTTCAAGGTCTAACTTAAAACCTGGAGATTTATTGTTCTTTGCTACTTCAGGAGGAAAGAATATAAGTCATGTTGGACTTTATGTTGGAAATGGAAAAATGGTACATGCTTCTACTCCAGAAACTGGAGTTAAAGTAGACGATATAAATTCTAACTACTATGTTAATAACTTTATTACAGCAAGAAGAATAATCGATTAAAAATTTCAAGCACCCGTTGGGGTGCTTTTTTTATAGCAAAAAATATATTTTAATGCTATGATAAATAAAGAGGATGCTATGAAAAATATTAATAAAGATAAAATCATTATTGGTTTTCTTGTTATTATTTTTGCAATATACGGTTTTATCTCAAGTAAAAAAAATTCTAAGGTCGATTTTAAGGAAATAAAGAATGACAATATAGTTATGACTGATACTACTTCTAAAGCTGAAGGTATTTTTGTACATGTAGATGGTGAAGTATTCAACCCTGGACTTTACGAATTTACTAATAAGGATAGAGTTAATGATGCTATTTCAAAAGCCGGTGGTATTACTGATAATGCCGATTTGAAAAATATAAATTTAGCTCAAAAATTAGAAGATGAGATGAAAATTTTTATACCGACTAAAAATACTAATGAAAACCAAGTAGAAAATAATTACAAGGAAAAAACTGAATTTCAACTTATTAATATAAATTCTGCTTCTAGAGAAGAATTAATGTTATTGCCAGGTATTGGAGAAACTAGAGCAGATGCTATTTTAAAATATAGAGAAGAAAATAGTTTTAAAAAGATAGAAGACCTTATGAATATATCCGGAATTGGCGAAAAAATATTTGAAGGGTTGAAAGATTTAATTTCTGTTTATTAAGGAGAGAAAATGGATAAAAAAATAAAAATGACCAATTATGCAAAAAACTTCTGGTTGAGCAGCAAAATTCGGACCTGATGTCCTTTCACAAGTTTTGTGTAATTTACCAAAAAATACTGATGAAAATTTAATTGTAGGATTGGAAACTTCTGATGATGCTGCAGTTTATAAAATTAATGATGATTTAGCATTAATTCAAACTTTAGATTTTTTCACACCTATTGTTGACGATCCTTTCCATTATGGAAGAATTGCTGCTGCAAATTCTCTTTCAGATGTTTATGCAATGGGGGGAGATCCTAAAATAGCTATGAATATAGTTTGTTTTCCTAATTGTTTAGATCCAAGTGTGTTATCTGAAATTTTAAAAGGTGGATTTGAAAAAGTTAATGAAGCTAATTGTATTTTAGCTGGTGGACATACTGTTCAAGATGATGAGCCTAAATATGGACTATCAGTTTCTGGATTCGTTCACCCTGATAAAATCTGGACTAATTCAAATTGTAAGGCTGGTGATTATTTAATATTAACAAAACCTATAGGTACTGGAGTTATTAATACAGCTATTAAAGGCGGTATAACCGATAAAAAAATAGAATTACAAGCAATAGAAACAATGGCAACTTTAAATAAATATGCTAAAATAGTAGCAGAGAACTATAATATAAATAGTTGTACCGATATTACTGGTTTTGGATTAGCGGGACATTTATATGAAATGGCAAAGGGAAGTAATTGTAGTATAAATTTACACTTTAATAATATTCCAATTATTGAAGGAGCTAAAGAATTTTTTAATCTTGGTTTAATTCCTGCTGGTACTTATAATAATAAATATTTCGTAGGTGAAAATATTTCATATAAAATAGAAAATGACTTTACTGATATTATTTTTGATCCACAAACTTCTGGTGGATTATTGTTTAGTTTACCTAAAGAAGAGGCTATTGCGTTAAATAATGAATTAAAAGAAAACAACATTATTTCAGAAATTATTGGAGATGTAGAGAGTTTAAAAGAAAAGTATATATATTTAGTATAATATATATAGTTGAGGTGTAAAATGGAACTTAATGTATTATTATCGTTTCCAGAATCAAAGTATAAAAATGAAATACTATATAATTTTTCTGATGATCCCAATTATATTATTACAACCACTAGTACTATTGCAGAGTCTATTGATAAAGTAAATAATTTCGAATATGATATTATTTTACTAGATATGAACTACAGTGATGGTACCGGATTGGATTTAAAGAAGAAATTAAACGATATAAGGGATATTCCAACTATTTTTGTTACAGATGTCAATGATGACATACAAAAGGTGTTGGCTTTAGAATACGGGGCAGATGACTATATTGTATATCCTTTTAATATTTTAGAGTTAAAGGCTCGTATTAGAGCTATAATAAGAAGAGTGTCAAAGTCACAAGATGAAACTATTGTAGATCAAGAAAAGGAAAATATAATAGTTTTTGATGATTTTGAATTCAATATTGTTGGAAGAAAAGTAACTCTTAAAGGTGAAGACATTGATTTAACCGGCAAAGAGTTTGATCTTTTATATATTTTAGTTTCAAATTCTGGTAAAGTCTATTCTAGAATAGATTTGGCAAAAGAAATTTGGGATGAAAATTATGAAGGACATCTACGTACTGTTGATGTTCATATTAAAAGATTAAGGGAAAAGATTTTTGATAATGATGGCCTAATTATTAAAACTAAATGGGGTAAGGGCTACTATTATGGAAACTTAGAAGAAGGTGATTAAAATTACATTACATCAATTTGACGAATTAAAAAAATCAGATGTATTAGCAAATATAAATACAACAAAAGGTACTATTAAAGTAAAATTATTCCCCAATATTGCTCCACTAGCTGTAGAAAATTTTCTTACTCTTGCTAAAAATGGATATTATGACAATGTTATTTTTCATAGAGTAATTAATGATTTTATGATTCAAACAGGTGATCCTGAAGGAACAGGAATGGGTGGAAACAGTATTTGGAATAAACCATTTAAAGATGAATTTGATTTATATTATAGAAACTTTAGAGGTGCATTGTCTATGGCTAATGCAGGACCTAATACTAATGGAAGTCAATTTTTTATAGTGCAAAAAAATAATACTGAACCTAAATTTATTGAACAAATGAGGGAAATGGGGGAAGAAAACGGATATCCGGAAAATATTATTGATGCATATGAAAAATTCGGAGGAACTTTCTGGCTAGATTTTAAACATACTGTTTTTGGACATGTTTACAGTGGAATGGATATAGTAGACGAAATAGCGACTACTAGAGTTGGCATTAATGACAAACCTATTGAAGAGATTAAAATAAATGATATAGAAATATTATAAAAACCTAAACTGCCTTATTCAGGGTAGTTTAGGTTTTTTTCATTTAAGTTATTTAAAATATCATCTATAAATTTTTTACTTATATATCTTGCCATAGGTAAATTCATATCTAAGTAGTTTCCACAGTCTTTAGCTGTCGCTCCCGGTATTTCGTCCTTATAATTAGCAATAAAATCAAACATATCTTTTAAAAGTTCTACAATATCCTTAGATTTATAATCCCCAACTAAAATCAAATAGAATCCTGTTCGACATCCCATTGGCCCAAAATATATAACCTTATTCTTATATTCATTATTATTTCGTAGGAAAGTAGCTCCTAAATGTTCAATTGTATGAATTTCAGCTGTATTCATTACAGGTTCAAAATTAGGTCTGGTTATTCTAATATCAAATGTAGTCAAACAACTCCCATTGATAAAGTCTTTCCTAGATACATAAATACCTGGTAATAAATTTAAATGATCTACTTTAAAACTATCAATTTTATCCATAATTCAATTCCTTTTCTTCTATTTTAAAATTCCATAATCGATTTTTATCTATTTCATCAGCGTAATTAATTCCTATACGCTTATTTCTATGAAATAAGAATTTCCTTGTATTTTCTTCAAAATATAAATCACTATTAAAAACAGTTTTTTTATTTAAGCTTCTATCTATACCTAATTGTTTAGTTATTTTTCCTGGCCCATATATGTTATCAAGACCTCGTATTAATATTGCTTGAGGTTGACCTTCTTTTCCAGTAACTATATTAAGCATGTTATGAATCCCGTAACAAAGATATACATATATAGTTCCTGCCTTATCATATAATACTTCTGTTCTTTTTGTTATACCTCTACTTGCATGACAAGCAGTATCTTCTTCTCCTCTATAAATCTCCAGTTCAGAAACAATATATTTATTGTTTTTATAAACTAAATTTTTACCAATTAGTTCCTCAGCTACAATTAAAATATCTCTATTAAAAAAGTCATAATTTAATTTATTCAAAGGACAAGGCCTCTTTTTGAATTGAAACTGAAAGAATTATTCCTACAGAAATTAAATTTATTAATTGAAAAGTTCCTCCATAACTAAAGAATGGTAATGGTATACCTGTAACAGGCATAATTCCCAATGTCATTCCTATGTTTTCAAATATATGGAATAAAAACATAGCTGAAAGTCCCATAATAACCAATTTAGAAAAGATTTGATTACTATTTTTAGCAAGAACTACGAATCTATATAATAGTCCACCATACAAAGCTATAAGTATTCCTCCACCTAAAAAACCAAACTCTTCTACTAAAACAGGAAATATATAATCTGTTTGTTTTTCTGGTATAAAATTAAATTGACTTTGCGTTCCTTTTAAAAATCCCTTGCCAAAAAACTTTCCTGAACCTATAGCAATTTTCCCTTGTATTGCTTGGTAACTTGAATCTGATGTATCATGTTCGGGATTTAAAAAAGTTAAAATTCTCTTTTTTTGAAAATCTTCTAAGGATAAATAAATAAATGGTAAAGAAGCTATACCTAATCCTAAAGCCATAAAAAAGTATTTCATTTTTACTCCTGCTGCAAATAACATTACTGCAATTATAAATATGAAAACCATAGCCGTACCCGCATCTGGCTGTAGTAAAATTAAAATTACTGGTATTAAGGCGAAAATTAAAACTTTTAACAATGTTTTAGGATGATTAATAGTTTTAATATTAATTTCTATAATTCTAGAAAAAGATATAATAAAACCAATTTTTACAATTTCAGCTGGCTGAAATCTTATTGGTCCTAGTACAATCCAACTATTAGAACCCCATTGTTCTCTACCTGTACCTATAATTAAAACCAACACTAGTAAAGCTATACTAGCTATATAAATAACCTTATAATTTTGTTTTAAAAAATCTGTATCTATTAACAATATAAATATAATTGCTATTAATCCTAAAATAGTAGCTACAACTTGTGCAAAAATAGTTTTACTACCTAAACTTTTAGTTGCACTAAATAAAACAATTAAACCATAAACTAGTAAAGTTAATAGTATTAAAACTAGTTTTTTATCTAATTTTCCTAAATTCTTTTTTCGCAAATTAAACATCTTATCACCTTCGATTATTATATCATAGATGAAATATTATTAACTAACTTTATGCTATAATAATTTAGGGGTAAATTTTATGAAAATAGGGTTTCATATTTCAACTACTAAAGGATTTCATTATGCAATTAATGAATCAATAAAATATAAAGCAAATACTTTTCAGTTTTTTCCAAGAAATCCAAGAGGATCCAAAGCTAGAAATCTAGAAAATAGTGAAATTTCTAAATTCAATGAAAAAATTAATAAGTATAACTTTGGTCCTGTAGTATGCCATGGTTCATATACTATGAATCTAGCTTCAAATAAAGATTCTGTTATAAATAATAGTATTGAATTAATGAAAGATGATTTTAAAAGAATAAAGAAATTAAGAATAGGTAATTATGTGTTTCATCCCGGATCTCATGTTGGACAAGGTGAAACTGTCGGATTAGATTTAATTATTAAGGGATTAAATTCTATATTAAATGAAGCATATGATTTTAATCTTTGTTTGGAAACAATGTCTGGAAAAGGTACTGAATTGGGGCATAACTTTCTTCAGTTAAAATATATTATAGACAATCTAAATTATAAAAAAGTTGGTGTTTGTATGGATACCTGCCATATTTATAGTGCTGGTTATGATATAAAGAATGATTTCCTAAATGTTATGGAAGAATTCGATAAAATAATAGGCATAGATAAAATTAAAATTTTACACTTTAATGATAGTAAAACCGAATTTAATTCACATAAGGATAGACACGAAAATATAGGCCTAGGATCATTAGGAATTGAAACATTTAAAAATTTTATTAATTATGAGTATTTTTCTAATATTCCCATAATATTAGAAACTCCAAATGATTTAAATGGCTATAAAAAAGAAATAGAATTATTATATAGTTTAAAGGAATAGATATGAGTAAACATTTAAAAATAGTAGAAATAGAAGAAGTATTAAATATTTTAGAAAAGGATTATCCTGATGCAAAAGCAGAATTAAACTTTTCGACACCATATGAATTATTAATTGCAACAATTTTATCTGCTCAATGTACAGATGTTCAAGTAAACAAAACAACGGCTGTTTTGTTTAAAAAATATAATACACCAGAAAAAATGGTTACACTGTCTACTGATGAATTAGGAAAGCTAATTAAAAGTTGTGGATTTTATAAAACAAAAAGTGCAAATATTTTAAGCACTTCCAGAATTTTAATTGAAAATTATAATTCAAAAGTTCCTAATACTATGGAAAAATTAACTGAACTACCGGGAGTGGGAAGAAAAACAGCAAATGTTGTACTTTCAAATGCTTTTAACATTCCTAGTATAGCTGTAGATACACATGTTTTCAGAGTATCAAATAGAATAGGAATTGCAAATGCAGATAATGTTGAGAAAACTGAGAAACAATTACGTAGGAGAATAAAGAAGGATAGATGGAGTAAAAGTCATCATATCTTAATCTTTCATGGTCGAAGAGTCTGTAAGGCTCGTAATCCTTCTTGTGAAATATGTAATGTTAGAGATTACTGTTTATATTATAATAAAAAATAATTTTAGGAGATATTATGTTTAATATAGTTCTATTAGAACCTGAAAAACCAGCAAATGCAGGCAATATTGGAAGAACCTGTCTTTTAACAAATTCTAAACTTCACCTAATAAGACCTTTTTATTTTAAAATGGATGATAAAACTTTAAGAAGAACTGGTCTTGATTATTGGAAAGATGTAGACTTAGAAATATATGATAATTACGAAGATTTTCTTGAAAAAAACAATCATCCTAATATATATTACGCTACTACTAAAGCTAAACAATCCTATTCTGAAGTAAAATTTAAAGATGGTGATTTTATTATGTTTGGAAAAGAATCTGCTGGTATCCCAGAAGAAATATTAAATTCAAATAAAAATAACTGTATTAGAATACCTATGATAAAAGATTTAAAGAGATCTTTAAATTTATCTAATAGTGTAAGTATTATTTTATTTGAAGCTTTAAAACAAAATAATTTTTTAGATTTAATTTAGCCAAGATAAATTTCTTGGCTCAGGCTGTTGACAATGAAATTGTCAGCAGCCTTTTAAAATGGGTAAAAATAATATAGGGTGATAAAAATGATGGGTAAAAAAGACAAGATAAGTAAAACACAAATAGAGATATTAAGTTTAGATTCATTAGTTCCACAAGATCATTTGGTAAGAAAACTGGATCAAGTTATTGATTTAAGCTTTATCTACGATTTAGTAAAAGATCTTTATTCTAAAACAGGAGCCGAAAGTATAGATCCTGTTGTTTTAATAAAATTAAATATTATCCAATATACATTTGGAATTAGGTCTATGCGACAAACAATAAAAGAAATAGAAGTTAATGCAGCATATAGATGGTACTTAGGATATGGATTAACTGAGAAAATACCACATTTCTCAACCTTTAGTAAAAATTATCAAAGACGATTTAAAGGAACAGATATTTTTGAACAAATATTTTTCAGAATTTTAAATGAAATAGCTAAATGTGGATTACTTACAGAAGAAAATATATACATAGATGGAACTCATATAAAGGCAAATGCAAATATACATAATAAAGAAACCATAGAAGTAGAAGAATCTGTTAAATATTACCAAGACATATTAGAAAAAGAAATAAATGAAGATAGAAAAAATCATAATAAAAAACCATTAAAAAAAAACGAAGAAATCAAAACAAAAGAAATAACAGTAAGTAAAAATGACCCAGATTGTGGAATATTTCATAAAGGAGAGCATAAAAAAGTATTTGCATATTTATCAAATACAGCGTGTAATGATTATGGAATAATACTTGATTTTGAAGTAACCTCAGGAAATAAACATGATTCAACAGTATTTCCTATATTATATGAGAGAATAAAGAATAAATATAAAAGTAATAAATACATAGCAATTGATGCAGGATATAAAACACCGGCAATAGCAAAACAAATACTTGATAATGATAAAATACCATTATTACCATATAAAAGACCAATGACAAAAAAAGGGTTCTATAAAAAATATGAATATGTTTATGATGAATATTATGATTGTTATATATGTCCAAATAACAAAATATTAAAATATAGTACAACCAATAGAAATGGATATCAAGAATATAAAAGTAATCCTAACGATTGTAAAAACTGTAAATATGTCAAAAATTGTACAGAAAGTAAGAATAATCAAAAAGTAGTAACTCGTCATATCTGGGAAGAATACATAGAAAAATGCGAAGATATTAGACATACTAAAGGATTTAAAGAAAAATATGGAAGAAGGAAAGAAACAATAGAGAGAGTTTTCGCTGATGCAAAAGAATTACATGGGATGCGATACACATTACATAGGGGTTTAGAAAGAGTTAAAAATGAACTATACCTCTTATTTGGGTGCATGAATTTAAAGAAGTTGGCAAAAATCATATGGAAAAGGTATAAGAATTCTTCCGAATTACATGTTTTATTTGAAGATTTGAAAAATATTTCAAATTTCAGAATTTTAAAAAGGCATTTTAGATTATTGATAAATTCTAAAATGCCTTTTGTCTTCAATCTGAGCCAAGATAAATTTCTTGGCTTTTTTATTGCAATTATTTCCAAATTGTAGTATTATCTATATATAAACGATATTGTCCCAACAGGGACAAAAAGAGTGGTGCCTATGAATAAAAATATAATAGATATTCTATATCCAGATTATAAGGAAAAGATGCTACAGCGATATAATATTCTAAATGAAATAAAAATGAATAATAATATAGGTAGAAGAAAATTATCTAATATTTTAAATTTAAATGAAAGGCTAATTAGAAATGAAACTGAAAAGCTTTTTCAAATGAATTTAATAATAATAGAACAAGTGGGTATGAATATTACAAAAGAAGGTATTGCCGTACTTGAAGAAGCTAATGATTTTATAAAGCATTTATATAGTCATGAAGAATTAAGTAATAAAATAAAAAATTTACTTGGGATAAAAAAAGTTATTATTTCTAATGGTAGTATATATGAATCAAACGGCAGACTTGAACTAGCTAAGGTTTCAAGTAATTATTTTTTAAAAAACATAAAAAATAATATGATAATTGGTATAACTGGTGGATCAACTATTGGACAAACCATTGAAAATATACAAACAAATAAAAGTTTTTCCAATATTGTAGTAGTACCAGTTAGAGGAAGCTTGATGGGATCAGTAAAAAATCAAGCTAATATTTTAGCTGTAAAACTAGCTGAAAAACTTAATTCGAAATATGCAAATTTTTATTTACCAGATGATTTTGACTTAGACAATTTAAAGGATATTTCTAAATTACCAGAAGTACAAAAAACTTTAGATTTAATTAATCATTTAGATTTATTGGTATTTGGCATTGGAGATGCTTTAAAAATGGCAAATCGTCGATTATTGTCAGAAGATGAAAAGGAACTCTTAATTGAAAATAATGCAGTTGCTGAAGCTTTTGGAAATTATTTCGATATAAATGGAAACATAGTATTGAAATCAAAATCAATAGGTATAAGTTTGGAGCAGTTTTTAAATGTCAAAGATGTTATTGCCATAGCTGGCGATGATGAAAAAGAAAAGGCGATAATTGCAATTTCTGAAGTAAGAAAAGATATTACTTTAATTATTACTGAAGAATGTGCAAAGAAAATAATTGAATTAAAAGATAGCGATATCTAAAAATTTAAGGAGGATTTTTTTATGAAAGTAGCAGTAAATGGTTTTGGTAGAATTGGTAGAGATGTTGTAAGACAAATTTTTGAAAGAGAAGAAAAAGATTTAGAATTAGTAGCTATAAACTTTAGTACAGATATTGATACAATGGCTCATTTGTTTAAATATGACTCATTATATGGAAAATTTAATGGTACTGTTGAAGCAACTGAAGATTCATTTATTATTAATGGTAAAACAGTAAAAATTGTAAATGACAGAGATCCTGCTAATTTACCTTGGAAAGAATTAGGTGTTGAATTAGTTATAGACTCAACAGGTGCTTTTAAAGATGAAGCTGGCTTAGGTAAACATATTCAAGCTGGTGCTAAAAAAGTTATATTAACAGCTCCAGGTAAAGGAATTAAAACAATCGTTATGGGAGTTAACGAAGATACTTATGATCCTGAAAAAGATAATATTATTTCAAATGCTTCTTGTACAACAAACTGTTTAGCACCTATGGCTAAAGTTTTAGATGAAAACTTTGGTATTAAAAGAGGTTTAATGACTACAATACATGCTTATACAGGAGATCAAAATTTACATGATAATAAGCATAAAGATATTAGAAGAGCTAGAGCTGCAGCTTTAAGTATGGTTCCTACAACTACTGGTGCTGCTAAAGCAGTTGCATTAGTATTACCTCAATTAGAAGGAAAATTAAATGGTTTTGCAGTAAGAGTTCCAACCCCAACAGTTTCTTTAACTGATTTAACAGTTGAGTTAGACAAAGAAGCTACAAAAGAAGAAATTAATGGAGCTATTAAAAAAGCTGCTGACAATGAATTAAAAGGCATTTTAGGATATTCTGACGAAAAATTAGTTTCTATAGATTTCCAAGGTGATCCAAGATCTTCAATTTTTGATGCTGATTTAACAACAGTTATTGATGGTAACTTTGTAAAAGTTGTATCTTGGTATGATAATGAGTGGGGATATTCTCAAAGAGTTGTAGATTTAGCTAAATTAGTTGCTACAAAATAGTTATATAATAAATAAATAAGCCCAGTCTTTGACTGGGCTTATTTAAAGAATAACGAGGTGAATTCTATGTTAAATAAAAAATCAGTTAAAGATTTAAATGTAAAGGGAAAAAAAGTTTTAGTAAGAGTAGATTTTAATGTGCCTATGTCTAAAACTGAAGAAGGTGTTATTACTGATGATGCAAGAATTGTTGCAGCAATACCTACAATACAATATTTAATAGATAATCAAGCAAAAGTAATTCTTATGTCTCATTTAGGTAGACCTAAAGGAGAGCCTAAAAAAGAATTTTCTTTAGCTCCTGTAGCAAAAAGATTATCTGAATTAATCAATACAGAAGTAAAGTTTTTAGATTCTGATACAGTAGTTGATGATAATGTAATAGAAGAAGTTAATAATTTAAAAGATGGGGAAGTAGCCTTACTACAAAATACCAGATATCGTAATGAAGAAACAAAAAATGGTGAGAAATTTGCAAAAGAATTAGCAAGCCTAGGCGATTTATATGTAAATGATGCCTTTGGAACTTCTCATAGAGCCCATGCTTCTAATGTTGGTGTTTCTTCTTTACTACCTTCTGCTGTAGGATTTTTAGTTGAAAAAGAATTAGATATAATGGGAAAAGCTTTAGATAATCCGGAAAGACCTTTTATAGCTATACTTGGTGGTGCTAAAGTAAGCGATAAAATCGGTGTTATTGAAAATCTTTTAAATAAAGTAGATTCTATTATTATTGGTGGAGGTATGGCCTTTACTTTCTTAAAAGCGGAAGGTAAAAATGTAGGTAAATCTCTACTGGAAGAAGATAAAATAGACTTAGCAAAAGAATTAATGGATAAGGCTACTGAAAAAGGAGTTAAGTTATTTTTACCAACTGATGTTGTTGCTGCAAAAGAAATGACAGATAGTGCAAAGTCTGAAATTATTTCAGTTGACAATTTTTCAGATGATGTAGCAGGATTTGATATTGGTCCTAAGACTATTGAAGAATTTTCTGAAGAAATAGGAAAAGCAAAAACAGTTGTTTGGAATGGACCAATGGGAGTTTTTGAAGTTGAACAATTTAGCAAAGGTACTTTTGCAATTGCTAAATCATTAGCAGATTCAAATGCTATAACTATTATTGGTGGAGGAGATTCCGCTTCTGCAATTGAAAAAGCAGGCTATAAAGAAAAAGTTACTCATGTTTCAACTGGAGGAGGAGCTTCTTTAGAATTTTTAGAAGGAAAAGAACTTCCAGGTGTTGCAGCTATAAATGATAAATAGGAGGAATTATGCGTAAACCAATAATTGCAGGTAATTGGAAAATGAATAATACAGTTACCGAAACTTTAACCTTATTAAAAGAAATTACTTCATTGGATTTAGACAAAGAAGTTGAAAAAGTAGTAGTAGTTCCATTTACAAGTGCATATTCTGCTGTTGATCTTTTAAAGGATTCTGATATAAAAGTTGGATGTCAAAATATGTACTATGAAGAATCTGGTGCATATACCGGTGAAATATCACCTTTAATGCTTAACGATTTAGGAATTGAATATGTAATAATAGGTCATTCTGAAAGAAGAGAAATTTTCGGTGAAGATGATAATTTAATTAACAATAAAGTTATTTCCGCTTTAAAACATAATATTAACCCAATTTTATGTTGTGGAGAAACTTTAGAAGAAAGAGAAAATAACAAGCAAGAAGAAAAAGTAAGAAATCAATTAATCAATGATTTAAAGGATGTTTCAGCTGAGGATATTACAAAAGTAGTAATAGCATACGAACCTATTTGGGCAATAGGTACAGGAAAAACCGCTTCTAGTAATGATGCTGAAGAAATGTGCAAATTTATTAGAAATTTATTAAAAGAATTATATAACGAAGAGTTAGCAGAAAAAGTTAGAATTCAATATGGCGGATCTGTTAAGCCTAATAATGTTTCTGAAATAATGGAAAAAGAAAATATTGATGGTGCATTAGTGGGTGGTGCCAGTTTAAAAGCTGACAATTATGCAGCGTTAGTAAACTTTAGAAGGTAATTATGAAAAAAACAATGTTAATGATACTAGATGGATGGGGATTAGGAGAAAAATATCCAGGTAATGCAATTGAACTTGCAAATACTCCTAATTTTGATAAATTAATTAAAGAATACCCTCATTCAACTTTAGAAGCAAGCGGTCTAGCAGTTGGATTACCAGAAGGTCAAATGGGTAATTCTGAAGTTGGACACTTAAATATAGGTGCTGGTAAAATAGTTTATCAAGATTTAACTAAAATCACAAAAGCTATAGAAGATAAAAGTTTTTTTAAAAATGAACACTTACTATATGCAATAAATAATGCTAAAAAAAATAACAGTAATTTACATTTACTAGGATTAGTTTCACATGGCGGTGTTCATAGTCATATGGATCATCTATTTGCTCTCTTAGAGCTATGTAAATTAAATAATTTTGAAAATGTATTTGTTCATGCTTTTTTAGACGGTAGAGATGTTTCTCCAACTGCTGCTAAGAATGATATAGCTGAATTGGAAAATAAAATGAAAGAAATTGGTGTTGGAAAGTTAGCAACAATATCTGGAAGATATTATGCAATGGATAGGGATAAACGATGGGATAGAGTTGAAAAAGCATATAATTCCATGGTAATGGGGGAAGGTAATAAATCAGATGATATTATTAAAACTATTACTGAATCCTATGAGAATAAAATTACTGACGAATTTTTAGTTCCAACTCTAATTTCCAATAACAAACAAGGGCTAATTGATGATAATGACTCTATTATCTTCTTTAATTTTAGACCGGATAGGGCTCGAGAATTAACAAGAGCTATTATCGATAAGGATTTTAATGGATTTGAAAGAAAAAAAGTATTAAAGAATATAACTTATATCTGTATGACTCAATATGATGCTACAATAGAAAATGTAAGAATTGCATTTCCTCCGGATGTTCATAAAAATACCTTAGGAGAAATTATTGCAAAAAATAATTTAACACAACTAAGAATTGCTGAAACGGAAAAAATATGCTCATGTAACATTTTTCTTTAATGGTGGTAATGAAGAGCCAAACGCTGGAGAAGACAGAAAATTAATTCCTTCTCCTAAAGTGGCAACTTATGATTTACAACCAGAAATGAGTGCGATTGAAGTTACGGACAATGTAATTAAAGCTATAAATGATGATAAGTACAATTTAATTATTCTAAATTATGCTAATACTGACATGGTAGGACATACAGGTGTTTTAGAAGCAGCAATTAAAGCTGTGGAAACTGTAGATGCTTGTATAGGAAAAGTATTAGATGCAATAGAAAAAAATGATACTATTCTTTTTATAACTGCTGATCATGGTAATAGTGAATATTTAATTGATAAAGATACAGGTGAATCATTTACAGCACATACAACAAATAAAGTACCTTTCATTGAATTTCCAAGAAAGGACTTACAATTAAAAGATGGTAAATTATCTGATATAGCACCTACTATATTAGATGTTATGAATATTAAACAACCAAATGAAATGACAGGCAAATCACTTATTAAAAATTTATAGGAGGTTATGATGAGTACAATTATAGACGTGTATGCAAGAGAAGTATTAGATTCAAGAGGTAATCCAACTGTTGAAGTTGAGGTTACTACAGACTCAGGTGCTGTAGGACTTGCTTTGGTTCCTTCAGGAGCATCTACAGGAGCACATGAAGCAGTTGAATTAAGAGATGGAGATAAGAGTAGATATTTAGGAAAAGGTGTTACAAAAGCTGTTGATAATGTAAATGACATTATCGCTGATGAAATAGTTGGCTGGTCTGTATTTGATCAAATTGGTATTGATAAAGCAATGATAGCTTTAGACGGAACAAGCAATAAAGGAAAATTAGGAGCTAATGCTATACTTGGAGTATCTATGGCTGTTGCTAAAGCTGCTGCTGACGATTTAGGAATGCAATTATATGAGTACATAGGTGGGGTTAACTCTAAAACACTACCTGTACCTATGATGAACATTTTAAATGGTGGAGAACATGCAGATAATAATGTAGATATTCAAGAATTTATGGTTATGCCTGTAGGTGCACCTAACTTTAAAGAAGGTTTAAGAATGGGAGCAGAAATCTTCCATAGTCTAAAATCAGTGCTAAAGGAAAAAGGATTAAATACTGCAGTAGGTGACGAAGGTGGTTTTGCACCTAATTTAAGTTCTAACGAAGAAGCCTTAGAAACTATAGTAACAGCAATAAAAAATGCAGGATATGAACCTGGTAAAGATATCTTTTTAGCTTTGGATGTTGCTTCATCTGAAATGTTTGTAGATGGAAAATACAACTTTAAAGGAGAAGGAATAGTAAGAACTACTGATGAATTAATTGACTATTATAAAGGATTAGTTGAAAAATTCCCTATTATATCCATTGAAGATGGTTTAGCAGAAGATGATTGGGATGGATGGAAAAAACTTACAGAAGTTTTAGGTGAAAAAGTTCAATTAGTTGGAGATGACCTTTTTGTAACTAATGTTGAAAGATTAGAAAAGGGTATTAATTTAGGAATTGCTAACTCTATACTAATTAAACTTAATCAAATCGGTACAATTACTGAAACCTTAGATGCTATTGAATTAGCTAAAAGAAATGGATATACTGCAGTAATTTCTCATAGATCCGGTGAAACAGAAGATACAACTATTGCAGACTTAGCAGTTGCTACAAATGCCGGCCAAATCAAAACAGGTTCCGCATCTAGAACTGATAGAATTGCTAAATATAACCAACTATTAAGAATAGAAGATTATTTAGATGATAATTCAAAATATGATGGATTAAAAACTTTCTATAACTTAAAAAAATAATATGGTTAATAATATTAACACTTAAAAGAGAAAAATTTTATTTCTCTTTTAAGTGTTTTTTTACATATCGTAATTTTAAATTTTAATCTGATATAATAATAGTAATATTTATTATAAAGGTGCATTATGAGAAAATATCCATCTGTTATTATAGCTATAATATTATTTATTGGAATAATTTTAAATAAAATTTTTAACTTCCCCAAAAATCATTTAATTATATTTTTATTTTTAGGGACTTTTTTATTTCTAATAAAAAATAAAAATATAAATTATTTAGGATTAGCCTTAATATTAACAACAGTTACAATATTTAACTTTAATAATACATTAAACAAAATAAATCCTACTTTAGATGGTAATTATTATACAGTCTCCGGTGATATAAAAAACTTGAAAAAAGATGATAATAAAACAACTCTTATTATTACAAATGTTGCCTTGGATTCCAATATAAAAATTGAAGATATAATTGTATATTATAATGGAGAAAACAACAAGCTATCCGTAGGAGATAAAATTAAATTTATAGATCAAATATATGTTCCAATTGAAAATTTTAACCCTGGTGAATTTAATTATTATAATTACTTAATATCTAATAATATTTTTTATTACTCATATACAAAGGACTTACAAGTAATTGGTCGAAGTAGCAATATATTACTTACAGCTAGAGATTGTTTTTTTACAAAAGTTAACAAAATTTTATCTAAATTAGATTCCAATAGTAAAGACTTCCTATATTCAGTTTTTACGGGAAATAATTTTCTGTCAGAAGAATATACTAATATGTACAAAAATTTAGGAATAATGCATATTTTGTCTGTTAGTGGCCTACATATAGTCATACTTCAGTCACTTTTAATGTTTTGTTTGAATTTTATTATTATTAATAAAAATACTAAAAGAATTTTATCATTATTTTTAATATTTTTATATTGTTTATTAATAGGATTTCCTATTTCAGCTATAAGAGCCTTCATATTCCTATTTATTGACTTTATATCTAGTGTATCTATGAGGCCTAAAGTTCAAATTAAAACAATTTCTATATCGGCAATATTAATATTACTTATTAATCCTTGGAGTATATTTGATTTAGGATTTCAGTTTTCATTTTTATCAGTTTTAGGAATTGCAATAATATATCCTTTGTTAAAAAATAAAAATTATGCTAATGGAAGTATTCTAAATCTTTTTTATATAACCTTAGCTATTAATATATTAATAATACCATTACAATTATATTACTTTAAAAACTTTTCTATAGCTTTTTTCCTTGGAAATATTATAGCTATACCGATTTTAACAATCATAATTAATATATCTGTTATATATATGCTTGTTAACTTTTTACCCTTGATAAGTACAATTTTAAAATTAATAATAGATTTTTTATATAATATTTCAACCTATTGTTTACTAGGAATAAATAATCTTTTCGAAAAATTTAATAATGGTATATATTTAAATCTGTACAATATTATTTCAATATATATGATTATTGTTTTAATATTAATTATGTATAAAAATTATTATTATTTGAAAAGAAATAGTAAAATAATCCTAAATATTTTAATAAAACTTATTCCCATTCATATAATTTTATTATTTTATTGTACAAATTTTCTAACTCCCTTAAGATTTAATATGATCAATATAGGGCAAGGTGATTGTTTTTTACTTGAAACAAAAAATTATAATATATTATTTGATACTGGCGGCTCTGTTTTTAAAGAATATGACAAATCAGGTAATAGATTAATAAATTTTTTAAAATATAAAAAAATCAAAAATATTGATGCTATTTTCATATCCCATTTTGATGAAGATCATGCAGGAAATATTAAACTTTTATTAGATAATTTTGGTGAAATACCTGTCTATGGAAGAAATAATGGTTTAGATATTTTAAAAAACAAATATGAAATTGATAATGTTTTATACTTTGAATTAAATAATAATGAAATCATTAAATTTGAAGATATTGAAATACAAGTAATTAGCCCTAATAATCAAGTAGGAGATGAAAATAGTAAATCCTTAATATTTAAAATGAAAATTAATAATAATACAATTCTCCTCACTGGTGATACAATAGAGGAAGTGGAGAAAAATATACTTGATAACAATTTAAAAAGTGATATATTAAAAATTCCACATCATGGTTCAAAAACAAGCTCTAGTACAGAGTTTATAAATACTGTAAACCCAAGAATAGCACTATTGTCTGTTGGGAAAAACAACATATACAATTTACCAAATGATGAGGTCATAAAAAAATACAAAGAAAACAATGTAAATATAAAAAGAACCGATAATGATGGAATTATAATAACAGATTTTTATAAGGATGGTTATAAAATTTACAAATATAGTGAGATTTTAAAATACAATATTTCAAATTCTGTTATTTTAATATACACTATATATGGACTAGCCTTAGTTTTAATTTTAAAAAATTATTATAGTAGGATGACATATGAAAAAAAATATATACTTAATTTATGGTGAAGAAAAGTTTTTAATCGATAAATATAATGAAGAAATAATTAATAAAACTCTAATTAAGGATTTTTTAGATTTTAATTTAATTAAATTTGAATCTAAAAAATTGAAATTTGATTCTATTTTAAATACATTAGAAACTTTGCCACTTTTTGATGAAAATAAAATAATTATTATTGATGATTTAGACACAAGTAAAAAAGGTATTTCAACGAATTCTGAATTTATAAATAAGTTACATGACTATATTGATACTATTTCAAACTATAACAATATAATTATAAATTCTTATTTAGATAAACCATTTAAAGGAAAATTCTTTAAAAAAATAAAAAAGGTAGGAAGCTTAAAACAGTTTAAAAAACTAAATTATTCGGAGCTAAAAAATTATATAAAAGAATTTTTTACACAAAATTCCCTAGATTATAATTTGAATACCATTGACTATATAATTGATAAAACTGCATATTTAAATAAAGATTTTAATAAAAATTTATATAATGTTAATAATGAATTAGAGAAATTAAAAAATATTAAAGTAAAAATTAATAAGGAGATAATAGATGATGTTTTTACAAATTCCTTTGAAAATAATATTTTTAAATTAACAGATGCTATTTCTACAAAAAACATATCTGATTCAATAAGAATTTATAATGAATTACTTATTAATTCAAATGATCCTTTTAGGATTTTCTATATGATAGTTAGACTAATTAGAAATATTCTAATTATAAAGGAAAGTACAAGGCTAAATTTAACTGAACAAAATATTAGTAAAAATTTTTCTATTTCAAATTTTGAAATTAAAAAGCTTAAAGCTATTATAAATCGATGGAAATATGACACTTTAAAATTAGGAATCCATAATTCTTACAAAACCGAAGTACTATTAAAATCTACATCTGTTAACCCTAACTATATAGTAGAAAATTATATGATAAATTTATTAAGATAATTACAAAAAAAGAGATAATGTAATGGATCCTTTTACATTATCTCAACAAAACCTATTTAGATGAATTCAATTTTTTTGAAAGTTTACTTAATTGTCTAGAAGCTGTATTTTTATGAAGAACATTTTTTGAAGTAGCCTTCTTTAATTTTTTATCTATAACTTTTAATAAGCTTTTTGCTTCATCAAAATCATCAGAAGAAATAGCATCTTCAAATTTTTTAACATAAGTTTTAATTTCAGATTTTCTTGCTTTATTTTCTAAGGTCTGTCTTTTAGTAACATCAATTCTTTTAATTGCTGATTTAATATTTGCCATAATTTCACCTCCTAAACATAACATTGTTATTATATAATAGCAAAAAACAAAAATCAAGAGAATTTATGTTATAATTATTAATGGATTTATTTTAAATATGTACTTAATGTAGGAGTGTAAGAATGAATAATACAAAAAAAGTTAAATCTGAGTTTTTTGAATGGATTATTATGATTATTGTAGCAATAGTTCTAGCTTTAATTATTAGATATTTCATTTTAAGTTCTACTTTAGTAAATGGTTCAAGTATGGAACCTACTTTAAAAACAAATGATAGGCTACTTGTAAATAGAATAAGTTTTATGATTGATGATTTAGAATACGGAGACATAGTTGAGTTTCATAATCCGAATAATGAAAAAGAAGACTTTATAAAAAGAGTAATCGCCACAGAAGGTGATACGGTAGAAATAAAAAATAATATTGTCTATGTTAATAACCAACCTTTAAATGAAAATTATACCAGTACTGAAAATGGTTTTACAACATTTGGAGCAGAATCTTATTGGGAAATAGAAAAAGATGAGGTTTTTGTATTAGGAGATAATAGGCCAAACAGCAATGACAGTCGTGCCTTTGGACCAATAAAAAAAGATTCTATAGTTGGAATAGCTTTTTTTAGATTCTATCCTTTTTCAAAAATAGGATTATTAAAATAATTTACGGTGAATTTTATGAATAAAAATAACAAAGAAAAATCCGAATTTTTAGAATGGATTTTCCTTATTGTCTTTACATTGGCCCTAGCTATACTAATAAACACTTTTGTTCTAAGTTTAACTATAGTAAAGGGTTCAAGTATGGAACCTACTCTAAAAACAAATGATAGATTATTAATTAATAAAATAAGTTTTTTAGTAGATAATATAGAATATGGCGATATTGTAGAATTCCATAATCCCTATAATAAAAATGATGAAAATTATATAAAAAGAGTTATTGCTTTAGAAGGTGATATTGTAGAGATTATAGAAAACAGGGTATATGTAAATCAAAATTTACTTGATGAAAATTATACAAGTACCAAAGGAGAAACAAAAATAAAATCTGAATATTATTGGGAAATACAGGAAGATGAAGTTTTTGTATTAGGCGACAATAGACCAAAAAGTGAAGATAGTAGGGCTTTTGGACCAATTAAAAAAAATTCAATAGTAGGTATTGCTTTTTTTAGATTTTATCCTTTCAATAAATTTGGAAGTTTAAATATTAATTAGTTAGTAGGAGATTTAATGAATATAAAAAAATCAAATATAAGAAATTTTTCAATAATTGCACATATTGATCACGGTAAGTCCACTTTGGCTGATAGGTTAATTGAAGAAACAGGAATGTTAACTAAACGAGAAATGGAAAGTCAAGTATTAGATAGCATGGACTTAGAAAGAGAAAGAGGTATTACAATAAAATTAAAGGCTGTAAAACTATTTTATAAGTCTTTAGATGGTGAAGAATATATATTAAATTTAATTGATACTCCTGGTCATGTTGATTTTAACTATGAGGTATCTAGAAGTTTAGCTGCTTGTGAAGGAGCTGTCTTAATTGTAGATGCAACACAAGGAGTGGAAGCTCAAACATTGGCAAATGTATATTTAGCCATTGACCAAGATTTAGAAATTCTTCCTGTAATTAATAAAATTGATTTACCTTCTGCCGATATTGAATATGCTAAAAATGAAATAGAGGAAATTATAGGATTAGATGCTTCTAATATCCCTGAAATTTCAGCTAAGGAAGGAATTAATATAGTAGATGTTTTAGAGGATATAGTAAATAATATACCAGCACCAGAAGGAAATGATTCTAATCCACTAAAAGCTTTAATTTTTGATTCATATTATGATTCATATAAGGGCGTAATCTCATATGTTAGAGTTTTTGAAGGTGTAATAAAACCAGGTATGAATATTAAAATGATGTCTACGGGAAAAGAATTTGAAGTAACGGAAGTTGGTTATACTGCTCATTCTAGTGTAGTAACCGATAAGATTATAGCAGGAGATGTAGGATACGTTGTAGCTAGTATTAAAAATGTAGAAGACTCAAGAGTTGGTGATACTATTACCGATGCTGACAATCCAACTGATGAAGCTTTGCCTGGCTATAAAAAAGTAACTCCTATGGTATATTGTGGTATATATCCTGCTGAGGGTGAGGAATTTACAGCTATTCGAGAAGCATTGGAAAAATTACAGGTTAACGATGCATCATTAACTTTTGAACCAGAATCATCTGTAGCCCTTGGGTTTGGTTTTAGATGTGGTTTCTTAGGATTATTACATATGGAAATAATTCAAGAACGATTAGAAAGAGAATTTGATCTTAATATTATAACTACTGCACCATCTGTTATTTATAAAGTTACTACAAAAACTGGAGAAATGTTAAATATACAAAATCCAAGTAATCTTCCAGAACCTACTGAAATAGAGTATATGGAAGAACCAATAGTAGATGCAAATATTATGGCTCCAAAAGATTATGTTGGTGTAATAATGGAATTATGCCAAAATAAACGTGGTACTTTTATAAATATGGAGTATTTAGATGAAAAAAGAGTAAATATAAACTACACTTTACCTTTAAATGAGGTTATTTATGACTTTTTTGATGCCTTAAAATCAAAAACAAAAGGATACGCATCATTGGACTATGAATTAAAGGGTTATGAAGTTTCTGAATTAGTAAAATTAGATATATTAATTAACGGAGAACTTGTAGATGCCTTTTCATTGATTGTTCATAGTGAAAAAGCCTATGAAAGGGCTAGGATTATTGTTGAGAGACTTAAAGAAGAAATACCTCGTCATCAATTTGCAATTCCTATTCAAGCTTCAATAGGTTCTAAAATAATAGCTAGGGAAACAGTAAGAGCATTAAGAAAAGATGTTCTAGCAAAATGTTATGGTGGAGATATTTCTCGTAAAAGAAAATTATTAGAAAAACAAAAAGAAGGAAAGAAAAGAATGAGACAGATCGGTTCAGTTGAAGTTCCACAACAAGCCTTCTTGTCTGTATTGAAATATGATGAAGATTAATCTCATAGCATTGCTATGAGATTTTTTTGGAGGAAAAATGAAAAAATTAGGTATTTATATCCATATTCCTTTTTGCAAAGAAAAATGTTATTATTGTGATTTTATTACGATGCCTTACCAAGAAAAAAGAATTGATGAATATTTTTCCTTATTAGGAAAAGAAATAGATATGTATAAAGAAAAATTTAAAAACTTAAAGGATTATGAAATAGATAGTATTTATTTTGGTGGAGGTACTCCTTCCTTTGTAAACTCTAAATATATTATAAATTTAATATCACTGTTGAAAAAAACTTTTTTTATTAAAGATAATATTGAATTTACTATTGAAACAAATCCAGATACTTTAGATAAATTAAAATTAGAAGATTACCTTAATTCTGGAATAAATAGAATTTCTTTAGGAGTTCAAACTTTTAACGATAGCATTTTAAAAACTTTAGGAAGAAATCACAACTCTAAAACAATATTAAATGATATAAAAATAATAAGAGAATCAGGATTTGAAAATTTAAGTCTTGATTTAATAATGGGACTTCCAAAACAAAAGCTACGTGACATAAAAAATGATTTGAAAATTATAAAGGAAGTTTCTCCTAATCATATTTCCTATTACGATTTAATAATAGAAAAAAATACCAGGTTTAATAAATTATATAAAGAAAATAAATTAATATTACCAACTGAAGATGAAAATAGAAATTTTTACAAAGAAATTATTTCTTCATTAGATAAAATGAATTTAAAACAATATGAAATTTCAAATTTTGCAATAGAAGGGTTTGAATCAAAACATAATTTAAAATATTGGAATGTAAATGAATATTTGGGATTTGGTATTGGAGCCTCTGGCTATATTAATAATTATAGATATACAAATGAATATAGATATAAAGATTATAAGAATAAAATTGATAAAAATATTATTCCCATTCTCGAAAAAGAAAATCTAACTAGAGAAAATAAAATCTTTGAAAAAATTATTATGAATATGCGTCTTGTTGATGGAGTGTCGTTAAAGGAATTAAATACTGAATTTAATTATAATTTTATGGAAAAAAATAAAAATATAATAGAAGAATATATTAGTTTAAATTTATTGAATTTAAAAAATGATAATTTATCATTTACAGAGGAGGGTTTTAATATTTCTAATAAATTTTTTACTGATATTAGTATTTAGTATTGACAAATTTAAATATTAATACTATTATAATATTAGCACTCGACATCAAGTAGTGCTAATAAAGAATAGGGCTGAGTTAAATGAACTATAAAGACTTGGATATTAGGAAAAAAAATATTTTATATTATATTATAGAGGAATATTTATTACATCCTGAACCTGTAGGTTCAAGAACAATATCTAAAAATTCTAATCTAGGTGTAAGTGCAGCTACTATTAGAAATGAAATGAGTGATTTAGAAGATTTAGAATTACTAAAAAAATCTCATGCTTCTTCCGGAAGAATACCTTCTGAAATGGGATATAAGCTATACGTTGAAGAAGCGTTAACGAGTTTTAGAGAACAATTTACCAATTCTTCCAATACTGCACTAAAAGTAAAACGAAGCGATTTGAATATAGATGTTGAACAACTTGTTAATTCAGCTGCAGAAATATTATCCTCTATGACTAATAATGTTGTAATAACTTCTTTAGAAAGACCATATAGTATTGGAATATATCATGTAGAAATACTAAAAATCAGTAAATACGATTATGTCTTGTTAATGGTTTTAAAAAATGGAGAAGTTAATAGTTCAATTTTTAATCTTAGAAATAATATTTCAAATGAAGATCTTAAAAAAATCAATTTTTTATTAAACCATTTAATAAAAAACAGTTTAACTGTAGAAGATTTTGAAGAAGAATTTACAGAAATAATTCAAAAATTAAATAATTATTTTGATTTATTGCAAAATATTTTTAGAATTTTAAAAATTGAATTTACTAATTTTGGTAATATTAAAACAAAAATATATGGTTTAACAAATATTTTTAATTTACCAGAATATAATGATTTAGAAAAAGTTAAAAACTTTTTTCAGTTTATGGATAAAAAAGAAAACATCATTACACTTCTAGATAAGACTATAGAAGAACACGTTGAAGTGTATATAGGATCGGAAATAGGAATACCTATTTTAAATGAAAATAGTCTAATATTAACCAATCTATTTTTAAATAATTACTATATAGGGAAAATAGGGGTTATTGGACCATTAAGGATGGATTATAAAAACACAATAGTGACTCTTTATAATATATCTTGGAAAATAGTTAATATGATAGATTAAAGAGGTGATAAAGTGGCTAAAAATAAAGATAAAAAAACTAATGAAACTTTTGAATCTGATGAAAATAAAGAAAATTTACCTAACAATGAGGAAAATTCAGATGAAATTGAATCTAATGAAAATGAATTACTTGAAGAAAATGAAAGTCTTAAAAATTCATTGACAATATTACAGGCAGATTTTATAAACTTTAAAAAAAGAATAGAAAAAGAAAAATCTCAATCTATTTCTTTAGCAAATGAAGGGTTAATTATGAAATTACTTCCTATTGTTGATGATTTGGAAAGAGCTTATGAAAATAAAATACAAGAAGATGAATTTTCTGAAGGTATTAAAATTATCTTAGATAATTTTAAAGAAATACTAAAAAGAGAAGGACTTGAGGAAATAGAATCAAAAGATACATTATTTGATCACAATGTTCATCAAGCTATATTAGTTGAAAAAAATGATGAGGTAGAGTCGGGTTATATTATAGATACTCTACAAAAAGGTTACAAGTTAAATGGAAAAATTATAAGACCTAGTATGGTCAAAGTTAGTGAATAATTTAGGAGGATATAATTATGGGAAAAATTATTGGTATAGACTTAGGTACAACAAACTCTGCAGTAGCTGTAATGGAAGGAGGTACTTCTACAATAATTCCAAATGTAGAAGGTAATAGAACAACCCCTTCAGTAGTAGCTTTTACAAAGGATGGAGAAAGATTAGTTGGAGAAACTGCTAAAAGACAAGCAATAACTAATCCAAGTAGAACAATTTCTTCTATTAAGACACATATGGGAACAGATTTTAAAGTTGATGTTGATGGAAAAAATTATACACCAGAAGAAATTTCTGCTATGATATTACAAAAATTAAAAACAGATGCTGAAAGTTATTTAGGAGAAACTATTACTGAAGCTGTAATAACAGTTCCAGCTTATTTTACAGATAGCCAAAGACAAGCTACAAAAGATGCAGGAAAAATTGCAGGTTTAAATGTAAAAAGAATTATAAACGAGCCTACTGCTGCAGCATTAGCATATGGAATGGATAAAGACCATGACCAACATAAAATTATGGTATATGATTTAGGTGGAGGTACTTTTGATGTTTCCATACTAGAAGTAGGGGATGGAGTTTTTGAAGTACTAGCTACTAGAGGTAATAATAAACTTGGTGGAGATGATTTTGACAACATAATTATCGATTATTTAGCAGATGAATTCAAAAAAGAAAATGGAATTGATTTAAGACAAGATCCGACTTCTTTACAAAGATTAAAAGACGCTGCTGAAAAAGCTAAAAAAGAATTATCTTCAACTTTAAGTTCAAATATTAACTTACCATTTATTACAGCCATAAACGGAGTGCCAGCTCATTTAAATATGGATTTAAGCAGATCCAAATTTGAAGATTTAACTTCTGGCTTAGTAGAAAAAACTACAATTCCTGTTAAAGAAGCATTGAAGGATGCAGGTCTTTCCGCAAGTGATATTCAATCAGTTCTCTTAGTTGGTGGATCTACTAGGATACCTGCAGTACAAGAATCCGTTAAAAAGTTAATTGGTAAAGATCCTCAAAAGGATATAAACCCAGATGAATGTGTGGCAATGGGTGCTGCTATTCAAGGTGGAGTTTTAAGTGGTGAAGTAAAAGATTTACTATTACTAGACGTAACTCCTTTATCATTAGGTATTGAAACTCTAGGTGGAGTTACAACTAAGTTAATAGAAAGAAATACAACTATTCCAACTAAAAAAAGTCAAGTATTTACTACAGCGGCTGATGGACAAACAAATGTAGAAATTGTTGTTCTTCAAGGTGAAAGAGAAATGGCAGCAGACAATACTCTACTTGGCAAATTTACTTTAGCTGATATACCAGCTGCACCAAGAGGAGTGCCACAAATTGAAGTTACATTTGATATTGACGCTAATGGAATTGTAAATGTAACAGCAAAGGATTTAGGATCTGGAAAAGAACAAAAAATGACAATTTCTTCTTCTACTAAACTTACTGATGAAGAAATTCAACAAAAAGTAAATGATGCTGAAAAATTTGCAGAAGAAGATAGAAAGAAAAAAGAATTAATTGAAAGCAAAAATAATGCTGAATCTGTTATTTATCAAACAGAAAAAACAATTAAAGACCTAGGTGATAAAGTTTCAGCTGATGAAGTTGAAAGTGTAAATAATAAAATAAAAGATTTAAGAGATGTAGTTTCTGGTGATGATGCTGAAACAATAAAAAGCAAAACCGAAGAATTAACTCAAGAACTTTATAAAATGTCAGAAAAACTTTATAGCCAACAAGGTGCTCAAGATACAACTCAACAAAATCCTGAAGACGATGTTGTTGATGCAGATTATGAAGTAGTTGATGATGAAGAAGATAAGTAGTATTATAGATAATATTGTTACATTAATAAAGGCTCATGTTTTCATGAGCCTTTATTAATGTATTGAATATATTTATATTTTTAGTAGAATATTTAAGAAAGATATTTTGAGGTTGGTGTATTAATGAGAGATTTATATGAAATCTTAGAAATAGATAGAAACTCTTCAAAAGAAGAGATAAAAAAATCATATAGGAAATTAGCTAAGAAATATCATCCAGATTTAAATCCAGACGATGATGAAGCTCAAGAAAAATTTAAAGAGATTAATTTCGCATATGAGGTTTTAAGCGATGAAGAAAAAAAATCCAAATATGATATGTATGGTGAAGCTGCCTTTACAAATGGTGGAATGGGACCTAATGACTTTACAATGGATTTTTCAGATTTATTTGGAGATATTTTTGATATATTTGGTGGAGGTTTTTCAAGGAAAACTAGAAATCCTAACGCTCCACAAAAGGGTTCAGATATACAGCAAAAAATACATTTGACTTTTGAAGAAGCTGTATTTGGAGTAGAAAAAGAAATATCTGTTAGAAAAATGGAAACATGTGATGAATGTAACGGGACAGGTGCTGAAAAGGGTACTAGCAAAAAAATTTGTGATAAATGTCATGGAACAGGTCAGGTAAGATATACTCAACAATCGGCATTTGGTACATTTGTTAGAACTGCCACTTGTGATAAATGTCATGGAACAGGTGAAATAATAGAAAAGAAATGTCATAAATGTAAAGGCAAGGGACAAATACGTACAAATAAATCTTTAAAAATTAAAATACCTGCTGGTGTAGATAATGATTCTGTAATTAATTTACGAGGTGAAGGAAACGCTGGGGTAAATGGTGGTCCTGACGGAGATTTATATTTAGTTTTAGATGTAAAACCTCACGAATTCTTCCAACGTTCAGGATATGATATTTACTTTAAATTACCTATATCTTTTACTCAAGCAGCTTTAGGTGCGAAAATTGATGTACCTTTGTTAAAGGGAATTGAAGAGTTTGAAATTCCTGCCGGAACACAAACTGGAACAAGATTCAAGTTGAAGAACAAAGGAGTACAAATTTTAAATAGGAAAAACAATGAACGTGGTGACCTATATTTTGATGTACAAATAATAACTCCTACTAAATTAAATAGTAAACAAAAGGATTTATTGTTAGAATTTTCTAACATAACTGATGAAGATTATAGGGAAAGCAAGGGTAAAAAAAGTATTTTTGATAAAATAAAGGATAAATTCGATGTTGGAAAATAACAAGTGGTTTGAAATTATAATTAATCTACCTAAAGAATTTGAAGATATTGTATATTCTATTTTATATGATTATGATATTTCAACTTTTGAAATAATTGATTATAGGACTATGGATGAAATAAAGAAGACCAAACCATATTGGGTTGAACTACAAGACAATTTAATTCCTAAATCTAAATTTATAACTATTAAATTATATTTATCTGAATCTGAACATGATAAAAATGAAATAAAGGAATTAGAAAATTCCATAAAAAATATAAATAAATTAATAGAGTTTTATATTGATAAAAAAATAGAAGATAAAGATTGGTCTGAAGAATGGAAAAAATTTTACAAACCATTTAGAATAGGTAAAAAATAATTATTAAACCTTCATGGGAAAAATTCACACCTAAAGAAGATGATATAGTTATAAATATTGATCCTGGAATGGCCTTTGGAACAGGAACTCATGAAAGTACCTATTTATGTATTGAAAAATTACAAAGTATAGACCTGCTAAATAAAAGAGTTTGTGATGTTGGATGTGGCTCAGGAATTTTGTCAATAGTTGCTGCAAAACTTGGTTCAATAAAAGTTTCAGCAATTGATATAGATCCAATTAGTGTAAAAACTACAAGGGAGAATTCTCTTTCAAATAATACAGATAATATTATTTCTGTCTTTGAAGGTGATTTACTTAATACAATAAATAACAAATACGATATTTTTATTGCCAACATTCTTCCAAATGTAATAGTTGAATTAATACCATCGGTAGAAAAACTAATTAATAAAAATGGTTTAATAATTACTTCTGGAATAATTAAAGAAAAATCGGATTTTATAATATCTAAACTGAAAGAACATAATTTCAGTATAATAGACACTACTAGTAAAGGAGAGTGGGTTTGTATCCTAGCTGAGTATAATGCATAGAATTTTTAGAAATATTGAGGATGTTAACAATAATAATATTTTAATAGATGGAGAGGACTTTCATCATTTAAAAAACGTACTACGTATGAAAAAAGATGAAGAACTAGAAATTGTTATTAATGAAAATCTATATATTTCTAAGGTTTCAACTATAGAAAAAAATAGAATTATAGCAAATATTTCTTCTATTAAAAAGTTAAAGGAAGAAACTTTAAACATTCATCTTTATCAAGGGTTAACAAAATCTGATAAATTTGATTTAATTATACAAAAATCGGTAGAATTAGGTGTTTATAGAATAATTCCGATAATAACTAATAGGGTTATAGTTAAATTAAATAGTAAAAATATTGAGAAAAAATTAATTAGATTTAATAAAATTTCCAAACATGCTGCTTCTCAATCTCATAGAAACTACATTCCTAAAGTATATTCACCAATAAATTTATCTGATATTACTTTAGAAAAAAATGAGTTAGGATTATTAGCATATGAATCTTCAGAAAATTATGATTTAAAGGATATTTTAAAAAGTTCCAAGGTCAAGAACATTAAAATTATAATAGGTCCTGAAGGTGGATTTGATAGTAGTGAAGTTTTATGTTTGGAAAATAAGGGATTTAAAACAATATCTTTAGGAAAAAGAATTTTAAGAACAGAAACTGCTCCTATAACTATGTTATCAATATTACAATATGAAATAGGAGATATGAATAGGTGATTTATGAAAAAAGTAAGTTTTTTGACTTTAGGTTGTAAAGTTAATCAATACGAAACCGAAGCAATGATGGAATTATTTAATAATAAAGGTTATAAAATATCAGAAAATGATGAAGTGTGTGATATTTATGTAATAAATACTTGTACAGTTACAAATTTAAGCGACCGGAAATCAAGACAATTTATATCAAAAGCTAAAAGTAAAAATCCTAAGGCTATAATCGCAGCTGTTGGATGCTATTCACAAGTTAGTACAGAAGAGGTTTTAGCCATAGATGGTATTAATGTAATTTTAGGAACAAAGAATCGCTCTAGTATTGTTGAGTATTGTGAAGAAGCAATTAAAACAAATAGTATAGTCAATAAAGTTGAAGATATTAAAAATAATAAAGATTTTGAATCCTTATCCATTACTAAGCAAAATCATATGACTAGGGCCTATATAAAAATTCAAGAGGGATGTAGTCAATTTTGCTCTTATTGTATTATTCCCTATGCAAGAGGGCCAATACGTTCTAGAGATTTAAATGAAATATATGAAGAAGCTCTATTATTGTCAAAAAATGACTTTAAAGAAATTATATTAACTGGTATACATGTTGCTTCTTACGGATTAGATTTAAAATCCAATGTTTCACTAGTTGATGTTATTGAAAAAATAGCAACAATTAATAATATAAAACGAATAAGATTAAGCTCTTTGGAACCTAGAATCATAAATGATGATTTTTTGAGCAGAGTTAAAAATACAAATAAATTCTGTGATCATTTTCATTTATCATTACAAAGCGGGTCAGATAAAATCCTTAAACTTATGAATAGAAAATATGATACAAAAGAATACCTAGAAAAAGTTGAATTGATTCGCAAATATTTTCCTGATGCAGGAATTACTACAGATATAATTGTTGGTTTTCCAAATGAAACCGAGGAAGATTTTCAAGATACCTTAAAATTTGTTAATAAAGTTGCTTTTTCAAAAATTCATGTATTTAAATATTCACCAAGAAGTGGTACTAAGGCTTCTAAAATGAAAAATCAAGTAGATGGAAATATAAAAAAATTAAGGAGTTCTACTTTAATTGAAGAATCAAAAAAACTTACTAACAATTTTTTGAAGGAATTCATTGGAAAAGATTTAGAAGTTCTTTTTGAAGAAAAAACTGACAATAAAATAATTAGTGGTTATTCTACTAACTATATTAGAGTATCTACAAATTATAATAAAGAATTTATAAATAAAATAGTAAAAACTAAAATTACCGATATACAAGATGAGGGAGTTTTTGGTATAATTAACTAATAGGAGGTGAAATTAATGGATTGTATTTTTTGTAAAATTGCAAATAAGGAAATAGATTCCGATATTATTTATGAAGATGATAAAATAATTGCTTTTAACGATTTAAATCCTCAAGCACCTACTCATTTTTTGGTTATTCCAAAAAAACATATAGCATCTGCAAATTATATCGATAGTTCTAATGTTGATATTATTGCACATATTATGATGGTTATTCCCAAATTAGCAAAAGAGCTAAAAATTGATAATTCTGGTTATAGAATTGTTAATAATTGTGGAAAAGATGGAGGTCAGTCTGTAGACCATATTCATTATCATGTACTTGCAGGCAGACAATTACAATGGCCACCAGGCTAAAATTCTTGCAATTAGCATCTATATGAGTTATACTATTATAGTATTATTCTGCTCATTAAGAGCACTCTTGCAAGAGAAGAGGGGAGGGATAACCTATGGCAGAAATTAAAGTTGGTGAAAATGAATCATTAGATAGCGCTTTAAAAAGATTTAAAAGACAATGTGCTAGATCTGGTGTTTTATCTGAATATAGAAAAAGAGAACATTATGAAAAACCAAGTATTAAAAAGAAAAAGAAATCAGAAGCAGCAAGACGTAAAAAGGCTAAAAGAGGTTAATATAGTTAATTAATGTCCAGTAATTACTGGACATTTTTATTTTTTATTTACTTCTAAATTTTAGGGTATAAAATGCTAAAGGAGGTAAATATGAAAAAGTATTTTTTAATTGCTATAGTTTTAATTTTTGGATTTTGTTGTAACACAGTGTCATTAGCTAGTGATTATTATAAATCTGATTACGCAGTAACTGTAGAAAAAAATTATGAAAAAAATGAAATAAATCTTAATACAACTCCTAAAAATGTAAACCAGGTTAAATCTTTTAGTATTAAAAATAATAATTTCTTTTCTAATTTTATTAGAAATATATCAAATCCATTTGTTAGTGGAATACTGTTAATAATTTCTATAGTCGCTATAATTATTGAAATATTTTTACCTACATATGGAATAGCAGGAATAATATCTATAATCTCAATTGTACTATTTTTTGCTGGAAATTTTCTTTATGGTGATACAGATATAATAGATTTAATCTTATTTATTATTGGATGTATTCTCATTGCAATAGAAATTCTAGTACCGGGATTTGGAATCCCTGGGATTGCAGGTATAATTCTTATTGTTTTGGGAGTAATTTTATCTATGTCAAATTTATATGTTGGATTGTTATCTATTAGCATTGCCTCAATAATAGGTTTCTTAGTTCTTATTACTATAATAAGAAAAGGATATAAAAGTAAGTTGTTTAACAGGATTGTATTGGATAAAGAGATTAAATCCTATAGTTCAAAAGATAATAGGCACCTGTTAGGAAAAAAAGGTTTAACTATTACACCCTTAAGACCGTCTGGCACAATAGAGATAGACAATAAAAAAATAGATGCTTTAACTGAAGGCGAATTTATAGATAAGGGTGAAAAAGTGGAAGTTGTAAATATTGAAGGTTTTAAAATTTTTGTAAGGAGGTATTATGATTAATTTCGGTAGTTTTAGTATAATTATAATTGCAGTACTTGTATTTTTGTTTTTAATTTTATTTTTTACATTTGTTCCTGTAGGTTTATGGATAACAGCATTCTTTTCAGGAGTAAAGGTAAAAATATCAACTTTAATTGGTATGAGACTTAGGAGGGTAGCTCCAAGTAGGATTATAAACCCTCTAATAAAAGCTACTAAAGCAGGATTGGTTTTAAGTACAAATCAATTAGAAGCTCATTACTTAGCAGGTGGTAATGTCAATACTTTGGTAGATGCTTTAATTGCTGCGCAAAGAGCTGAAATACCTTTAGATTTTGATAGAGGTGCTGCTATAGATTTAGCAGGAAGAAATGTTTTAGAAGCAGTACAAGTATCTGTTAATCCAAAGGTAATAGAAACACCACAAATTTCTGCAGTTGCAATGAATGGTATAGAAGTTATTGCTAAAGCAAAAGTTACAGTAAGAGCTAACATTGACAGGTTAGTTGGAGGAGCTGGTGAAGAGACAATAATAGCTAGAGTTGGTGAAGGTATTGTTACAACAGTTGGATCAGCTAAAAGTCATTCTGATGTTTTAGAAAATCCCGACTCTATATCACAAACGGTACTTTCTAAAGGTTTAGACTCTGGTACTGCCTTTGAAATACTATCAATTGATATTGCAGATGTAGACGTTGGAAGAAATATAGGTGCTAAACTCCAAACAGACCAGGCTGAAGCCGATAAGAGAATTGCTCAAGCGAAGGCTGAAGAAAGAAGAGCTATGGCTGTAGCTTTAGAACAAGAAATGCTAGCTGAAATTAGAAAAATGCGTGCAAAAGTTGTCGAAGCAGAAACAAAAGTTCCTATCGCGATTTCAAATGCATTAGAAAGTGGTAACCTTGGTGTTATGGATTACTATAGAATGGAAAATATAAAAGCAGACACTAATATGCGTTCATCAATATCTGGTACTGATAACAGTAACGAAACCGACACCTCTAAGTAGGTGATATTATGGACATTATATTATTAATTATTTTAATTGTAGCCTTTACTATCTATAATTCAAATAAAAAAATCAATAAAGAAAAGAAAAAGAACGTTAAAAGAACTGAACCAATAAAAAACAATGAACATATTTATTCAAAAAACAAAAAAAAGAGTAAGACAAAAAATATAACCAAGGCTAAAAAAATAGAAAATGAATTGTTATTAAGAGAAAACATTAAGGAGAATATAGAAGAAATAATATCTTCTAGCATAAAATTAGATAATATTGTAGCTAGAGATACTTTAAAAGAAGATATTATTAAAGTTGAAATTTTAGGAGATATAAAAAAAGACTTTAAGAATAATCCAAAAAAAGCTTTTATTTATTCGGAAATTTTTAATAGAAAATATTAATAACTTGATATTTTAGAGGTTTTTTGCTATAATTAACATAGAAAAATAATGTTTGTTTCGGAGTGGGATTTTCCCACTCTTATTTATTTAATTAGGAGGTATGATGAATAAAAAAAATTTATTAGACCTGTGTTGGAAAGAATTTGAACCTATAGTAAATAATTTAGGATATATATTAGATGATATTGAATATGTAAAAGAACCTAAAGGCAATATACTTAGAGTTTATATTGATAAAGACCAAGGTACCATAAATATTGATGATTGTGAAAAATCAAGCAAGCTAATTAGCGATAAGCTTGATGAAATAGATCCAATTGACGAACAATACTATTTAGAAGTGTCATCTCCAGGAATAGATAGACCTTTTAAAAATAATAGAGACTACTCCAAAAATATTGGAAACTTAGTTATTGTAAAGTTTTATGCACCAATAAATGGAGAAAAAGAAATTACAGGAAAATTAATAGATTTCAACGATGAATCTATAGCAATCGAAAGAAAAGATAAGGTAACTAATTTTGACCGAAAAAAAATAGCTACAATTAGATTATCATTATTTTAATAGGAGAGACAAATGAATCAAGAATTTATTAATGCATTAAATGAAATTGAAAGAAATAAAGGAATTTCAAGCGATGTAATAATAGATGCATTAGAAAAAGCTTTAATAAAAAGCTATGAAAAAAATTTTGATGATAATGCAAATGTATCTGTTTCTGTTAGTAGAGATACAGGGGAAGCAAAGATATACTCAATAAAAACAATTGTTGAAGATGTTGATAATAAAATTACTGAAATATCTTTAGATGAGGCCCGTTTAATTAATAATAATTTAAATATAGGCGATGAGGTGACTATTGAAGTTACTCCAAAAAATTTTGGTAGAATTGCGGCGCAGACTGCAAGAAACATTGTCATTCAAAAAATAAAAGATGCTGAAAGAGAAATTGTTTATAATGAGTTTATAAATAGAGAAAAAGAAATTATTACAGGTATTATTCAAAGAATAGATCATGGTATTATTTACGTAGACCTAGGTAAAGTTGAAGGCATTGTACCTTTAAGTGAACAGATTCCTAATGAAGAATATAAGGTAAATGATCGATATAAGTTCTATATTAAAGAAGTTAAAAATACAACTAAGGGAGCTCAGGTTATACTATCAAGAACTGATACTGGATTAGTTAAAAGACTTTTAGAATTAGAAGTTCCTGAAATTCATGATGGTATAGTTGAAATATTTTCTATTTCAAGAGAGGCTGGTTCTCGTACTAAACTAGCAGTATTTACAAGAGATGAAAATATAGATCCGGTAGGTGCTTGTGTAGGATTTAAAGGGACTAGGGTAAAGGCTATTGTCGATGAATTAAATGGCGAAAAACTAGATATAATAATTTGGGATAAAGATATTAAAGTATTTTTAGCTAATAGCTTAAGTCCTGCAGAAGTATTAAAGGTATTTGTCAATGAAAAGGAAAAAATTGCTAGAATTATAGTAGATAGCGGTCAATTGTCCTTAGCCATTGGTAAAGAAGGACAAAATGCTAGATTAGCTGCCAAACTAACAAATTGGAAAATAGATATAAAGGGAACTGAACAATATTTGGAAGGAATTCAAAACAAGAACATTGTTGCTGAGTTTCCAGAAGAAGAAGAATATATTAATGATTTATTAGGTGATTTTGATGAAAACTAAAAAAATTCCTATGCGAAAATGTGTCGCTTGTGGTGAAAATAAACCTAAGAAGGACCTACTTAGAATTGTTAATAATAAAGAAGAAGGAATACTAATAGACCCTACTGGTAAAAAAAACGGCAGGGGGGCTTACATCTGTAAAGATGTAAAATGTGTTGAATTAGCTAAAAAAAATAAAAATATTAGTCATGCATTAAGTGCTGAAATTAACGAAGAAATATATAAGGAGATTGCAAATTATGTAGTAGATTCGGAATAGAGAGGAGCAACAAATATGAAAAAAATCAGAGTGTATGAAATAGCTAAAGATTTAAATGTATCTGCTAAAGAAATTATTTCTGAATTAAACAAATTAAATATAGATGTTAAAAGTCATATGTCATCAATAGAAGGTGATGTAATAGACAAAATATATAATGTGTTTTCTAAAAATAATACAAAAAAAAGTAATGTTGATAAAAATTCTAAAAATACAAGTCAAACAAAAAAATCCAATAGAAAAGAAAAACAAACTAATAAGAAGGACAAATTTACTAAAGAAAACCAAGCTAGTAAAAAGGATAAAGTTATAAAAGATAAACAAGATAATAAAAATAAAAAATTCAACAATAAAAGCCAAGATAATAAAGGCAAAAAAACTATTGTTAAAAACAAAAAAACTATTGACAGAAATAAAAATAAAAAGATTAATGAAGACCATTTTAAAAATTTACAAAAAGCAAAACCAAAACATAAGAATAAAAGTAAGGCTAAGAAAAAAGCCGCTGAAACTACAAATCTTGAGGGTATTGTAAATGTAACTGAATCTGGCGCAATAGAAATTCCTGAAACTATTATTGTTAAGGATTTTGCTGCTGCCATAGGGGTTTCTGTTAGTCAAGTTATATCTAAACTTATTCAGTTAGGTATTATGGCTTCACAAAACCAAGAATTGGATTTTGAAAATGCTGAACTAATTGGTATGGAATTTGATAAAGAGATTGTTTTAAAATCCGAAGATGAAGAAAGCATGGAGGATATTTTTGACCTAGATTACGAAGACAAGGAAGAAGATATGATACCTAGACCTCCAGTTGTTACAGTTATGGGCCATGTTGACCACGGAAAAACTTCTTTATTAGATAGTATTAGAAATACACATGTAACCAAAAAAGAAGCTGGTGGAATTACACAACATATTGGTGCTTATACTGTAAGAGTTAATGATAATAAAATTGTATTTTTAGATACTCCTGGACACGAAGCATTTACTGCTATGCGTTCTAGAGGAGCTCAAGTTACAGATTTAGCTATACTTGTTGTAGCTGCAGATGATGGTGTAATGCCTCAAACAATAGAAGCTATTAATCATGCAAAAGCTGCTGATGTACCTATAATTGTTGCAATTAACAAAATGGACAAAGAAGGTGCAAATGTTGATAGAATTAAACAAGAATTGTCTGATAATGGTTTAGTACCTGATGATTGGGGTGGAGACGCTATTTGTGTACCAGTTTCTGCTCGAACAGGACAAGGTATAGATGAACTACTTGAAATGGTAGCAACTGTTGCAGAAATGGAAGAATTAAAAGCAAATCCTAATAGGGCTGCAGTAGGTACTGTAATAGAAGCTCAGCTAGATAAAGGTCGAGGACCAACTGCAACAGTACTTGTGCAAAAAGGAACTCTAAGATCAGGCGATATGGTTGTATCCGGAGTTTCAAGCGGTCGAATTAGGGCGATGTTTGATGATAGAGGTAAAAAAATCAAAAAAGCTGGTCCTTCCATACCTGTTTTAATATTAGGTCTTTCTGATGTACCTGAAGCTGGAGAATTTATATATGTTACAAAAGATGAAAAAACAGCTCGTTCTTATGCTGAAAAAGCTAAAAACTTAATTAAGGCTGATATGGTTAAATCTTCTTCTAATATTAAATTAGATGACTTGTTTAATCAAATATCTGATGGAACAATAAAAGATTTGAATATTATTATAAAAACAGATGTTAGAGGAACAATAGATGCTGTAAAACAATCCTTTGAAAAATTAAGCAATGAAGAAGTTAAAGTAAATATTATACATGGAGCTGTAGGTGGAATTACAGATTCAGATGTTAACTTAGCAGCTGCTTCAAATGCAGTTATTATAGGATTTAATGTTAGACCATCTCAAAGTGCCATTGACTTAGCAAATTATGAAAATATAGATATTAGAACCTATAGAGTAATTTATGATGCTATTGAAGATATTAAAAATGCTATTAAAGGAATGTTAGCACCAAAATATGTTGAAGAAGTAATTGGAAGAGCTGAAGTTAGAGCTATCTTCAAAGTTCCAAATGTAGGATCTGTTGCGGGTATATATGTTCTTAATGGTAAAATAACTAGAAATGCTACTATAAGATTAATTAGAAATGACATAGTTGTTCATGAAGGTGAAATATCATCATTGAGAAGATTTAAAGATGATGTAAAAGAACTTGCTTCTGGTTATGAAGGTGGACTGGGTTTAGAAAATTATAACGATGTAAAAGAAAATGATATTTTAGAAGCATATATAATGAAAGAAGTTAAAAAATAGGTGATTTTATGAATCAAAAAAGAGTTAATCGCATCTCATCTGAAATTAATAAGGTTATATCCCATTGTTTATACAATACTATTAAGGATCCTAATTTAGATCCATTGTATACTGGAATTACTGGAGTTAATGTTACTAATGACCTAAGTTTTGCAACTGTATATATTAGTGTCATAGGTGATGATGAAAAAAAGGCAAATACTATAAAGGGCTTTGAAAATGCTAAGGGATATTTAAAAAGAGAAATTAGTAAAAATGTAAAATTACGACATATTCCTGAATTAATATTTAAAATAGATGATTCAACCGAACGTGGAATGCATATAGAAAATATAATAAACGAATTAAATAAGACAGGTAATGCAAATGAATAATTTGTTTACTAAATTTAAAGAAATAATTGCAAATAATAAATCTTTTGCAATTATTTCTCATTTAAGTCCAGATGGGGACAACTTAGGATCAATAAAATCTCTTTATTTATATTTGAAAAACTTAAATAAAGAAGTTTATCCAATATTATTTGATAAAATCCCCAGCAATTTAAAATTTATTACTAATGATATTCCCTTCACTTCAAATGATAAACTAATAGTTGATGTTCTAATTGCTGTTGATTGTGGTGATAAAAAAAGATTAGGAAATATTGAATATATATATGACAATTCTAAAGAAATAATAAAAATCGATCACCATATTTCAGGAGAAAATTATGGGACTTTAAATATTATAGACCCTCAAATATCTTCTACCTGTGAACTTATTTCAAAATTGTTTTTAGATTTGAATATAGAAATTACACCTGAAATATCCACATCTTTATTGTTAGGTATTTTAACGGATACAGGAAGATTTTTATATGAACGTGCTACTGAAGATACTTTTCAAATGGCTGCAAAATTAATTGAAAATGGTGCTGAAAAAGATTTATTAATGAAAAAATTGTTTCAGTCTAATAAATTAAATGCATTAAACGCAATAAATAAAATAAATAATAATGCTAAATTTTATTATGACAATCATCTAGTTATAACTTCCGTTACCAATGATTTTCTTAATGACTATAATTTAGAAGTATCCGATGTTGAAACTGCTATTAATTACTATCGGGATGCTGAAGAAGTTGAAGTTTCCTGTATGTTAAAAGAGAAAGAAAACAATAAATTTAAAATTAGTTTTAGAAGTAAAAATTATGTAGATGTAAACCTAATTGCAAATTATTTTAATGGTGGTGGCCATAAATTTGCTTCAGGTTGCATTATTAATGGTGATTTAAAAGAAGTAGAGGAAAAGATAGTTGAAAGATTCAAAACAATTAACTGGCAATAATATAGATGGAGTATTAAATATTTTTAAAGAACCAGGTTATACTTCCCATGATGTTGTTGCAATTTTAAGAAAAATTTTAAAAACCAAAAAAATAGGTCATGCTGGAACATTAGATCCTAACGTAAGTGGAGTTCTACCTATTTGCATAGGCAAGGCAACTAAAATTAGTCAATATCTAATGGATTTTGGAAAAACTTATGTTGCTGAAATAACTTTTGGAATCGAAACTGATACAGAAGATATTTGGGGAAATATAACAAAAACAGATAATATGCCAGTAAATTTTGAAACTTTTGAAAAAGTTTTATCAAAGTATAATAATATAGAAATAAAACAAATACCACCTATGTACTCAGCTATAAAGGTTAATGGAAAAAGATTATATGAATTAGCTTATAAGGGTATAACAATAGATCGTAAAGAAAGAAATGCTAAAATTTATAAAACAAAAATTCTAAGAAAATATAAAAATAAAGTTATTCTTGAAGTAAGCTGTTCAAAAGGAACTTATATTAGAACTCTTATAAAAGATATTTGCATAGAGTCTGGTACAATAGGTACTATGTCAAATCTTCTTAGAATTGAATCCGGTGGGCTTAATATAAGCAACTCATTAACATTAGATCAAATTAAGTATTTTGTATATAATGGTAATTATGATTATATAATATCTATTGAGAATGCTCTTCATACCTATGAAAAATTTAATTTATCTGATAAGTATTTTAAAAAAATTATAAACGGTGTTAAAATTGACGTAGGAGATTTCTATACAGATAAATTACTTTTAATATATTGTTCTAATGAATTTATTGGTTTAGGTTCAATTAATAGAATTAGTGGTAGTAATTATCTAAAAATGAAAAATATGTTTTACAGAGGTACAAATGAAAATAATTAAAGTTTCAGAAGATATGATTGTAAAAGATAATATTGTTTTTGGATTAGGAAATTTTGATGGTATACATCGTGGTCATAGATTTTTAATTGAAAGAGTCAAAGAAATATCTACAAATTATAAATATAAATCCGGAATTTTATTATTTACACAACATACAAAAGACATTTTAAATCCAAATAATCCTACGCCTAAATTGACTAGTACCAATGATAAAATTGATATATTGAGTAAATTAAATATAGATTATGTTTTTTTAATAAACTTTAGAACTATTTCTAATTTATTACCTTCTGAATTTATTACTCTTCTTATTAATCAACTGAACTGTAAGGGTATTGTAGTTGGAAATGACTATAGATTTGGAAAAAAAGCAGCAGGTGATATTAATCTTTTAAAAGAATTATGTTATGAAAATAAAATTATTTTAAATATAATTGATACTATAAAAGATAAAAATATTAATATAAAAAGCACAAATATAAGAAAGTATATCAACGAGGGTATGATTATAGAAGCTAATAAATTACTTGGTAGAAATTATTTTATTACAGGAAATGTAATACATGGTGAAAAAAGAGGCAGAGAATTAGGATTTCCTACGGCGAATATGATTAATGATTACAATTATGTTTTACCTAGAGAAGGGGTCTATTATACAAAAACTACCATTATTAGTAAAAATTCCGAAAAAAAATATGATTCACTTAGCTTTATTGGCAATAATATTACCTTTAATGAGTTTGATAAAAAAATTGAAACATTTATATTTGATTTTTCACATAATATATATGGTGAAATAATTAGAGTTGAATTCATTGACTTCATACGACAAAATTTTAAATTTAATTCTAAACTGGAATTAATTAATCAAATGAATAAAGATGTAGAATTTGTTAAAAACTATAATAAAAATTTACATTTTTAGTTATTTATGATATTATATTCCGGTAGGTACTGTAACGTTGAATATCGAGTCCTCAACGAATTCAACAGTTATGGTGGACTAAAATATTAGGAGGAAATTATGTTTACAGCAGAAGATAAAAAAAGAATAATTGATGAATACAAAACGGTAGAAGGAGACACTGGATCACCAGAAGTTCAAATAGCTTTATTAACTTATAGAATAAACTATTTAACAGAACATTTAAAAACTCATAAAAAAGATCATCATTCTAGAAGAGGATTGTTTAAAATGATTGGTAAGAGAAGAGGTCTACTTAACTATCTACAAAAAAAAGATATCAATAGATACCGTGAATTAATTAAAAAATTAAACATTAGAGGTTAATTTCGGTTAATTTTTAAACTAATAAGAGCGGTTCAACGCTCTTATTTTTAAATGTTTTAAAATCTAAAGGAGATTTAAATGATAAAAGAATATAAATATGACTTGCTTGGAAAAGAAATAAAGGTAACTATTGGAAAAGTTGCTAAACAAGCAAATGGTTCTTGTACTATACAATGTGGAGAAACTGTGGTTTTAGTAACTGCAACTGCTTCGAAAGAACCTAGAGAAGGAATAGATTTTTTCCCTCTAAGCTGTGATTTTGAAGAAAAATTATATGCTGTTGGAAAAATACCAGGTGGATTTATAAAAAGAGAAGGTAGAGCTAGTGAAAAAGCTGTACTTACTTCTAGATTAATAGATAGACCTTTAAGGCCATTATTTCCTGAAGGTTACAGAAATGATGTACAGGTTATAGCAACGGCTTTGTCAGTTGATCAAGATAATACTCCAGACATACTTGCTATGATAGGTTCTTCAATAGCATTAAGTATATCTGATATTCCTTTTAATGGTCCTACTGGATCAGTATCTGTAGGTATGGTAGATGGAAAAATTATTATAAATCCAAATCAAGAAGAAAGAGAAAATTCATCTTTAGAACTAACAGTTGCAGGTACTAAAGATGCTATTATGATGGTTGAGGCTGGATGCCATAAATTAACTGAAGCTGAAGTATTAGAGGCTATTTTAACTGCCCATGAATCAATAAAGGGAATTTGCTCTTTTATTGAAGAAATTCAAAAAGAATGTGGAAAAGAAAAAATAGAATTTATTTCACCTCAAATAGATCAGGACTTAGTATCTGCAGTTACTGAGTATTCTAAAGAAAATTTAATTAACGCTATTAGAAATGCTGATAAAATTAAAAGAGAAGAAGATACAGAAAAAATTATTGAAGAAACATTAACACATTTTTCAGAAATTTATGAAGGAAGAGAAAAAGAAATCAAGTCTATTTTGGAAAATATTCAAATAGAAGAAGTTCGAAGATTAATTATAGAGGATGAAATTAGACCTGACAATAGAAAATTAGATGAAATTAGACCTATATCTTGTGAAAGAAGATTATTACCAAGGGCTCACGGTTCCGGATTATTTACTAGAGGACAAACTCAAGTACTATCGGTAGCAACTTTAGGCTCTCCAAGTGATGTTCAAATCTTAGACGGTTTATTAGAAGAAGATAATAAAAGATATATGCATCAATATAATTTTCCACCTTATAGTGTAGGAGATACAAGGCCAATGAGAGGTCCTGGAAGAAGAGAAATAGGACATGGGGCATTAGCTGAAAGAGCATTAATTCCTGTAATTCCTTCAATAGATGATTTCCCTTACACAATTAGAGTTGTGTCTGAAGTTTTAGAATCAAATGGTTCAAGTTCTCAAGCTTCTATTTGTGGTTCAACTTTAGCCTTACTAGATGCAGGAGTACCTATTGATGAACCTGTAGCAGGTATCGCTATGGGACTAATTAGCGATGGAGAAAAAGTTTCAATACTTACTGACATCCAAGGACTAGAAGATCATTTTGGAGATATGGATTTCAAAGTAGCAGGAACTAAAGATGGTATTACCGCTTTACAAATGGATATAAAGATAGATGGTATTAGTAGAGAAATATTAGAAGAAGCTTTATCTAAAGCTAAAGAAGCAAGATTGTTTATTTTAGATAAAATGAATGATTTAATTTCAGAACCTGAAAAAGAAATTTCAAAATATGCACCACGATTAATGACTATTAAAATTGATCCTGAAAAAATAAGAGAAGTCATTGGACCTGGTGGAAAAGTAATTAATAAAATTATTGAAGAAACTGGTGTAATAATTGATACTAAAGATGATGGTAATATAACCATTACTGCAGAAACTACTGAAAATGGTGAAAAAGCTATTGCCATGATTGAAGATATTATTGCCGAAGTTGAAGAAGGAAAAACATATTTAGGTAAAATAACTAGAATTACCAATTTTGGCGCTTTTGTAGATGTTCTAAACGGTAAGGAAGGTTTACTTCATATTTCTAAAATTGCTCATGAAAGAATTAATAAAGTTGAAGATGTTCTATCTGTTGGGGATGAAGTACTTGTTAAAGTAACTGATATAGATAATCAAGGTAGAATTAACCTTTCAAGAAAGGCTTTATTGCCAAAACCAGAAAACAATAACAATAGCAATAAAAATAATAATAACAATAAATAATAAGATTAAAATGAAACATAGGAAACTATGTTTTTATTTTTTAGTGGAGGGACTATGAAAATAAAAATAATTAATAAAAGCAATAATTCATTACCGGAATATGCAACTTTAGGTTCAGCAGGACTTGATTTGCAAGCCTATCTTCCTGAACCATTAACCTTAAAATCCTTAGAAAGAAAAATTATACCTACAGGTTTATACATGTCAATTCCGGTAGGCTATGAAGTACAAGTTAGAGCAAGAAGTGGTATGGCTATTAAGCATGGAATTACTGTAATAAATGGTATTGGAACAATTGACAGTGATTATAGAGGAGAAATTGGTGTATTGTTAGTCAATCTTTCAAAAGATGATTATACTATTAATTCAGGTGACAAAATAGCTCAAATGATATTATCTAAATACGAACAAGTTGAATTTGAACTTGTTGAAAATTTAGATAATACAGAAAGGAATGCTGGTGGTTTTGGTCATACAGGTTATTAATATGATATAATTTATAATGTCACAAGGAGATATTACATGGCCAAAAAAAAGAAAAAGAAAAATAAAAAAAATAAATATTCTAAAGGGTTAAATCCTAAAAATATTGTAATTGTACTTACAGTCCTAATATTTATTTCATATATATTTCTAATTGGGAATAACACAGGATTTATAGGAGACTTTTTTAAAAAATATTATTTTAAATTACTAGGATTAGGTTCTTACATACTTCCTATAATTATAATTATTAATTCTTTAGTTTATATTTTTAATAAATTAAATAAAAAATTGATAAACATATTTTTATTATTATATGGATTATTTGTTATTTCTTTAATCTTAATAGATTTAAATATGAATACTGGAACTATTTTAAATATGAGATTAGAAAATTCAAAAATATTATCTAGTAACTATTTAGGTGCAGGAATTATTGGAGCATTTATTACACATTATTTACTTATTTCAATAGGTAAAATAGGAATATATCTTTTAACGATTTTTTATATTATTTTTTCAGGAATTTATATTTTTAATATATCCTTTAAAGAACTATTAGAAGAAATAAAACAATTTTTTATTGGAATTGCAAATCTATTTAAAAAAATTTCCAATAAAATAAAGAAAATAAATATTCCTAATAATAACAAATCTTCAATTATAAAAAATAATAAATCTAAGAATAATAATAAAAACAAAATAGAAGTAGAAGATATTGTTATAAATGACTATAGTGACAATTCTCCTAAATCTAAAAATATTATTGATAATTCTAATTTAGAAGAATTAGATGGAGAAATCGAACAACTATCTGTGGAAGATTTTTCTGTTGAAATTGAAAAAGAAACAACTCCCTATAAGTTTCCACCTTTAGAGCTTCTAAAAGATCCTTATTTATCAAAGGGTGATAGTAAGGATGAAGTATTAAACAAAGCAAAAAAAATTGAGAGTACCCTTTCTAGTTTTGGAATTGATGCTTCTGTAGTGGAAATAAATAAGGGACCAACAGTTACTTGTTATGAATTAGAACCTGCTCCTGGAGTTAAAGTTAGTAAAATAGTTAATTTATCCGATGATTTAGCTATGACATTAGCTTCATCAGATATAAGAATTGAAGCTCCTATACCGGGTAAGTCCGTTGTTGGAATAGAAGTACCAAATATCAATAAAGAAGATGTCTATTTTAAAGAAATAATAAATTCTAAAGAATTTATGCAAATTAACTCATTAATGCCTATAGCTTTAGGAAAGAGTATTTCTGGAAAATCTATAGTAACCTCTATAGATAAAATGCCCCATTTACTTATTGCAGGAGCAACAGGAAGTGGTAAATCAGTATGTATAAATACAATTATAATGAGTATTATCTATAAAGCTAAGCCCGATGACGTTAAAATGATTCTAATTGACCCAAAAGTAGTTGAATTAAGCGTTTATAATGGAATACCACATTTAGCTATACCCGTTGTAACTAACGCTAAAAAAGCTAATTTTGCCTTAAATTGGGCTGTTACAGAAATGGAAAGAAGATATAAAATATTTTCTGAAAATTATGTCAGAGATATTAAATCATATAATGAAAAAAATTCGGACAATAGTTTAGAAAAATTACCTTATATTGTAATAATTATAGATGAATTATCAGATTTAATGATGGTTGCAGCTGGAGAGGTTGAAGATTCAATCGCTCGACTTGCACAAATGGCAAGAGCTTGTGGAATTCATTTAATTGTAGCTACTCAAAGACCATCAGTAGATGTTATTACCGGTACAATTAAAGCAAATATTCCTTCTAGAATTTCTTTTGCTGTTTCATCACAAATAGATTCAAGAACTATTTTGGATACATCAGGTGCAGAAAAATTATTAGGTAAAGGCGATATGCTCTTCTTCCCTTCAAATGTATCTAAGCCTGTTAGAATACAAGGAGCATTTATTTCTGATGGTGAAGTGGAAAAAATAGTAAGTTACTTGAAAAATCAAAATATAACAGATTATGATAAAAATATAATAGAGGATATCGATAAAAAACAAGAAGCTTCTGAAAATATACAAAGTACCGATGAACTATTTAAAGACGCTGTGAAAATAATTTTAGATGAAAATTCAGCATCTATATCCCTTCTTCAAAGAAAGATGAAAATAGGTTATGCTAGAGCTGGAAGACTTATTGATGAAATGGAAGAGATGGGTATAGTTAGCGGGTATGAAGGAAGTAAACCTAGAAAGATTTTAGTTGGGAAAGATTATTTAAAGGATATAGGTGAATAGATGAATATTGCAAATAAGTTTACAATTTTTAGATTAATATTAATTCCTGTTTTTATTATATTACTTATGGTACTAGGTATTGATAGCTTAATACCCGGGCTTGTTTTTGTTATTGCTTCTTTAACGGATTTTATTGATGGTCATTTAGCTAGAAGCCGTAACCTAGTTACAACATTTGGTAAATTTTTAGATCCACTTGCTGATAAAATGTTAGTAACAGCTGCATTAATCATGTTTATAGAGTTAGGATTAATACCAGCTTGGACTGTCTGCATTGTTGTCGCAAGAGAATTTATTATTACAGGATTTAGAGTTTTAGCAGCTTCTAACGGTATTACTATAGCTGCAAGTTTTTGGGGTAAATTTAAAACTGTTTCACAATTTTTAGCAATTATAATGATTCTATTTAGTGGAAGCATTTTATTTTGGATTCCAACGTTTATTATAAGTATTGTATATTATATTTCAGTTATATTAACAATTATATCTGGTATAGATTATTTAATAAAAAATATACATGTATTAGATTTAGATAATATTTAAGGAGAATAATAATATGTCATTAAATTTTACAAATGATAAAGACAAAAACCAAGCATTACAAAATACTTTTAAAAATATTGAAAAACAATTTGGTAAAGGTTCTGTTATGCTTTTAGGAGATACTCCTAAGCAAAATATAGCTTCCATTTCTACTGGTGCAATTAATTTAGATATAGCCCTAGGTATTGGAGGAATTCCACGTGGAAGAGTTGTAGAAATATATGGTCCTGAGTCTTCAGGAAAAACAACATTAGCACTTCATGTAATTGCTGAAGCACAAAAAGACGGAGGAATAGCAGCTTTCATTGATGCAGAACATGCCTTAGATGCTCAATATGCTACAAATCTTGGTGTAGATATAGATGAACTAATTGTTTCCCAACCAGATACAGGTGAACAAGCTTTAGAAATAACAGAATCTCTTGTTAGAAGTAGTGCGTTAGATATAGTTGTTATTGATTCAGTAGCAGCATTAGTTCCAAGAGCTGAAATTGAAGGGGATATGGGTGACTCCCATGTTGGTTTACAAGCTAGACTAATGTCACAGGCTCTAAGAAAACTTACTGGAGTAATAGCAAAATCAAATACTACTGTTGTATTTATAAACCAATTAAGAGAAAAGGTTGGTATTATGTTCGGGAATCCAGAAACTACAACAGGTGGTAGAGCTTTGAAATTCTATTCCAGTGTTAGATTGGAAGTTAGAAGAGCTGAGGCTATAAAAGATGGGGATAGTATAGTAGGAAATAGAACTAGAGTTAAAGTGGTGAAAAATAAGGTAGCTCCACCTTTTAAACAAGTAGAATTTGATATAATGTATGGAACCGGAATTTCTAAAGTCGGTGCCTTGTTAGATATGGCTGCTGAAGCTGGTATTATTAATAAAGCAGGTGCTTGGTATTCATACAATGAGGAACGTTTGGGACAAGGTAGGGAAAAAGCAAAAGATTTCTTAGAAAATCATCCAGAAATACTAGATGAAGTTTCTAAAAAAACCTATGCTCATTATAATATTAATAATGGCAATGAAGACATAGTTGAAAAAGAGATAAATATTGAAGAATAATTAAAGACCTCCTTACAAATAAGGAGGTCTTATTGTAGGTGATTTATGAAATTTTTATTTTTTACAGATACTCATATAAGATCAACAAATCCTGTTTCAAGAAAAGATAATTTTTTAGAAACTATAGAGAATAAATTTGCTGAAATAAATTCATTAATCAATAAATATGATATTGACTATGTATTACATGGTGGTGATTTATTTGACAGACCAGATATTCCTGTAAGGATCATAGGTAAATTTGCAAACATTTTAAAATCTTTTAATAAACCAATTTATATAATTAGTGGAAATCATGATATTTATGGTCATAATCCAAATACTGTCGATAGATCAATGTTAGGATTATTAAATACTTTAGATATTGTAACCCTTATTAATAAAGATGATCCTATTATATTAAAAGAAGAAAATTTACGTATTCAATTATCCGGATGTCCATATATATATGATATTGATAGTGAATACAAAAAATATTATTTCCCACAACGATTAGAAGATGTTGACTATCATATTTTTTTAATTCATAGTTTTTTAATAGACAAACCCTTTGTCGATTCAGTAAGTCATACTTTAATTGAAGAGATTTTAGAAATTGATGCTGATATAGTTTTATCTGGTCATTATCATACAGGTTTTGGAGTTAAAAATATAAATAACAAATATTTTATAAATCCTGGTAGTTTACTTAGGACTAACAGTAGTAAACCTGAATTAAAAAGAATTCCAGAGGTAGTCATTATGGATATTTCAAAGGAAGGAATAAATATTAAAGAAATTCCATTAAAATCAGCCTTACCTGGAGAAGATGTTTTAAAAATAAATAATAATTATGAAAAATTAAAATCTGAAGCACTGGAGGATTTCAAACTTTTAGTTCGCCAAAGTAGTAACTTAGAAAGTTATAATATTTATGATATATTAAAAGAAATATCAGAAAAAAATAACTTTCCTAAAAGAATACTGGAAGAAGCGTTAAAAAGAATAGAAGATATCGAGGTTAATAAAAAATGACTTATTTAAGAAGAATGGAAATAATCAATTTTCAATCCCATGAATATACAGATTTATACTTTGATAATAAGGTCAATGTTATTATTGGTCCTTCTGATAGTGGTAAAACTGCTGTTATTCGTGCTTTAAAATGGGTTTTATTCAATGAGCCATCTGGAATTGACTTCATAAGAAAAAATAGTAAAGAAGCTAAAATTATTCTTTATTTTGATAATGAAATTATAATTACAAGAGGACGTAGTAAATCCAAAAATTATTATGAAATAACTTATCCAGCTGGAGAAGTAGAAAGATTTGAAGGATTTGGAACTAAAGTTCCAAAAGAAGTAATAGATGTTACAAATATATCAAAAGTTCAATTAGATGGTAATAATTTAATTGCATTAAATATTTCCGATCAGTTAGAAAGTCCTTTCCTATTAACAGAATCTCCATCAATTAAGGCTGTAGCTATTGGTAAATTAGCTGGAATTGAAAAGGTAGATTTAGCTTTGAACAAACTATCTAAAGACATCAATGAAATAAATGCTGAAAAAAAATCATTAGAAAAAGAAAAAGATATTCAGCTAGAGAATTTGAAAAATTATGATTTCTTGGATTCTGAATTAGAGGAAATTAAATATATTAGTAATATTATAAGTGAAATAGACAAGAAAAAGATACTATTAGAAAAATATAAAAGAATTAATAGTTCTTATCTGAATATTCAAAACCAAATTAATGATTATAATATATATATTAATAAATTTGCAAATCTCTTAAATTATGAAAATATAGTTGAGAAATCTTCTTCAATTTTGACTAAACGCAATAATTTAAGAAATATTAATCTTAAATTATTATCAGTTAATAATGAAATTAATAAATATAATTCAATACTTAGCAAAACAAAAAACTTAAACAATGTTATTGTTAAATATGAAGATATAGTTGAAAAATCCAATAAATACAGTAAATTACAATCAATTCATAATAAATTAGTACCATTAAATTATAATATTGAAAGATTTCTTTCTTTAATAAAATCCAATAAGGTAAATAATCTAAGTATACAGTTAAAAAAATTAGATAGTTTAGAAAAGAAATATATAAAACTATTTAATTTAAATAAAAATTTAATTGAGATTAATAGTAGAATTAAAAATGGTAATATTTATATAAAACAATTTAAAAATATAGATGACTTATCTTTAAAATACAATAAAAGCACTTCTTTAGAAATTATTTATGAAAAACTAAATAAATATAAGGAAAATCTAGAAGAGATTAATAAAAAAATACTTTATTTAGAAGATACTATTAAGACAGAGTCTATGGTTAATAATAAAATTCTTGAAAAATATATTGATTTATTAAAAGAATCTTCTATATGTCCCTATTGTTTCAATGATTTAGATGAAAATCATTTAAATAAAATTATTAGTGAATATGAGGTATAAATAAAATGGATTATAGTAAAGAAATTAGTAACTTAAAAAATAGATTAGATGATGCAAAAATTAAAAGAGCAAGAGCAGAATCTACTTTAGAAAGTTTAAATAAACAAAGAGAAGAACTTTTGGCTGAAATAGAGAAATTGGGAGTAGAACCTGAAAATTTGGAAATTGAAATAGCTAATTTAGAAAATGAAATAGATGGATTACTGTTTGAAGCAAGCAAACTATTATCAGAGGATATTTAATGATTGATATAGATTATAATGAAATAATATCTAGTTTTAATTCTAAAAAAGAAAAGTATCAATTAAATCTTGGACAAAAAAAAGCTATTGAAAATAATATAAATAGAATAGATAAAAGAATAAACAAGTTGGTTGAAAATAACCAAGATTTGTTATTAGTAGATACTTTATTAAAACAAACTGCTGATTTTTCTAGAGAACAAGCCAGCCAACAAATTAAGTCAATTGTAACTAGCTGTTTAAAATTGGTTTTTAATAATGATTTAGAGTTTGAAATCGAACTAAGTCAATTAAGAGGTAAAAATAGTGCTGAATTTTTTATACTAGAAAAACAAGATGATAATATATATAAATACAAGATTCAGGATAGTAGGGGGGAGGAGTAATAGATATACTCTCCTTAGCATTACGATTAGCTTTTTTGTTAAAATATAAACCAACTATAGATGGTCCATTAGTTTTGGATGAACCAGCTAAACACGTTAGTGAGGATTATATATTTAATGTATCAAATTTTATAAAAAAGGTATCTGAAGAATTTGATAAACAAATAATTTTAATTTCTCACAATGAACATATTGCTTCAATTGGCAATAAAGGATATAGAATAATTAAAGAGGATATGATTTCAAAAACTGAAACAATAAACTTTTGATTGTTAAAGTGGAATTCTTGACTTTTAAGCTGCAAAAGCTTATACTTAGTATGTAAAATATAACAAAATTTTAATATTTTGTTATATTTTTATGAATATTGAAAATTTAATATTATTTAGGGGGTGCGTTATTTGAATAACGTATTAATTACTACAATAGCTAGTATTATTACCCTTATAATCGGCTTGTTAGTCGGTTTTTTAATGAGAAAAAATATTTCCGAAAAGCATATCGGAAGTGCTGAAATTCATGCAGCAAAAATAATTGAAGATGCTAATAAAGAAGCTGATTCAACTAAAAAAGCTATGTTAGTAGAAGCAAAAGATGAAATTTTTAAATTAAGAACCGAGCAAGAAAATGAAAATCGAGAAAGAAGATTAGAAATTCAAAAATCTGAAAAAAGAATTCTACAAAAAGAAGAAAATCTTGAACGTAAAAGTGATATTTTAGAGAAGAAAAATGCTAAATTAGACACTGAAATGAAAAATATTGAAATTAAACAAAAAGAAATTCAAGAAATTGTAGATAAACAACTTCAAGAATTAGAACGAGTTGCTAATTTAACTCAAGATGAAGCTAAAAATGTTTTACTTAATGACTTAAGAGAACAAGTTACTCATGAACAAGCTATGATTATTAAGGAGTTAGAAGCTAAAACCAAGGACAAGGCAGATTCTTATGCCAGAGAAATAATCACCACATCTATTCAAAGATATGCTGCTGATTATGTAGCTGAATCTACCGTATCGGTTGTTTCATTGCCTAATGATGAAATGAAAGGTAGAATTATTGGTAGAGAAGGAAGAAATATAAGAGCTTTTGAAACATTAACTGGTGTTGATTTAATTATCGATGATACACCTGAAGCTGTAGTTTTATCAGCCTTTAATCCTGTTAGAAGAGAAATCGCAAGAATTGCTCTTGAAAAATTAATTTTAGATGGAAGAATTCACCCAACTAGAATTGAAGAAATGGTAGAAAAAGCAACTAAAGAAGTTGATGCTACTATTAAAATTAACGGGGAAAATGCATGTGATGAAACCAATGTACATGGAATCCATCCTGAAATTGTAAAATTATTAGGAAAATTACATTACAGAACAAGTTACGGTCAAAATGTTTTAAAACATTCTATTGAAGTATCCAATATTGCAGGAATGATGGCTGCTGAAATAGGAGCAGATGTTAAACTAGCTAAAAGAGGCGGTTTATTACACGATATTGGTAAAGCAATAGATCATGAAATTGAAGGCCCTCATGTTGAATTAGGTGTCCAAGCTGCTAAAAGATTTAAAGAAAAACCAGAAGTTATTAATTGTATTGAATCACATCATGGCGATGTTGAACCTACAACCATAGAAGCGGTTTTAGTACAAGCTGCTGATGCAATTTCAGCTGCAAGACCAGGCGCTAGAAGAGAAGCTATTGAAAATTATATTCAAAGATTAGAAAGTCTAGAAGAAATTTCAAGTTCCTTTAAAGGAGTAGACAAATCCTATGCTATTCAAGCTGGTAGAGAATTAAGGATAATGGTTAAACCAGAAGAAATTTCTGAAGATGAAATGATTATATTGGCTAGGGATATTTCTGCTAGAATCGAAGATGAACTAGAATATCCAGGTCAAATTAAAGTAAATGTTATAAGGGAAAGCCGAGTAACAGATTATGCAAAATAGAAAATCAAACTATTACATTTGTAATAGTTTTTTTTTATTCTATTTTAAAGATAATAATATAGGTTCTTTGTCAAATGGTGTTGGTGTACAATAAAATAACAAACTACTTTTATATCAGGCAGCTATATAGCTGCCTGATAATTTTCTATTGGCTTCATTAAATTTTTAATTATTACAAGAAAAGATTTAAATGACTATAAAATACTCTATTTTTTTATTTATGGTTAAAAGTAGTCATAGTTTACTACTCTTTTCTTTTAATATAAGCTTAAACGACAATTTAAAGCCAAACGGCTTAATATCAATGTTTAAAGGTAATTTATTTATATTTAACTATGAAATTCCATTATTCTTTAATAAAATCTAATTTATATTACTTAAATATAATCTGCCCTTGTAATTTTTTGATTTTAAATCATCTTTTTTAATCCTTAAATTTAAAATTCCTAATTAACTATATTTAATAGAGTTATTTAGCTAATATGTTTTAATTTTATTTTTATAAGACATTTACTACTTTATATACTATAATAGAATATACTTGAATTTATTTTTACAATATAAATAAGGAGATTATAATGTATGATTTACATTTACATTCTATCTATTCCGATGGAATAGTTTCAGTTAAAGAAATTTTAGACTCCATATTGGATCTTCAATTAAAGGGATTCTCCTTAACGGACCACGATACTTTCAATGGTATTAAAGAAGCTAATACATTAGCCAAATCCCATAATCTAGATTTCATTCCTGGAATAGAATTTGGAATCACCATGGCAGGACGAGAAGTACATATTCTAGGTTACTATATTGATATTAATAATAAAAATATTATAGACATAGTCGAAAGATCTAAGAGGAATCGGATAGAACGAACTAAGAAAATATTAAATAAATTATCACAAGCAGGAATTAATATTAGTAATGAAGAAATTAAAGAATACTCCAAAAAAGATATAATAAGTAGAAGTCATCTGGCTCAAATTCTTGTGGATAAAGGTTATTCTTCCTCTATAGTAAATTCTTTTGAAAAATATCTAGGTAGTGAAGGTTTGGCCTATGTGGAAAAAATATCCATCTCCTACAAGGAGATTCTTCAAGCTATAAAATCTTCTGGAGGTGTGTCCATATTAGCTCACCCGGGAGATATTGGAGATGATAATATTGTATATGAATTAATACATGGAGGCATTGATGGTCTTGAAATTATTAATTCAAAACATACTTTAGAGCAAATAGAAAAATATTACAACATTTCTAATAAATACCACTTAATAGAAACTTGCGGCAGTGATTGTCATGGTAAAATAATCAACGGTTCTAAATATATAGGAAAATTTATTTTAAATAAAAAAAATATTAAAAGAATTAAAGCTTTACATAAAATAAGAACAGAGGGGATGTAAAATAAATGAATTATAGTAAAAAGATTGAAAGTTTAGCAACTTCTATGACTTTAGCTCTTTCAACAAAAGCAAAAAATTTAATACAAGAAGGAATACCGGTACTTGATTTGACAGCTGGTGAACCCGATTTCGATACTCCAGAATACATTAGAATGGCAGGGATTGAGGCTATTAACAAGGGATTGACAAGGTATACTCCAGCAAATGGAACACTTGAATTAAGAACAGAAATATGTAAAAAACTTTTGAATTTTAATAAATTAGAGTACTCTCCTAATGATATTATAGTTTCAACTGGAGCAAAACAATCTCTTCTTAATGCTTTAATGGCTATTTGTAATCCTGGAGATGAAGTATTAATTCCCACTCCTTTTTGGGTCAGCTATCCTGAAATGACAAAAATTGCAAGTGGAGTGCCTATAACTGTAGAAACTAGTTACGATAATGACTTTAAAGTAACTGTTTCCGATTTAGATAAATATTTAACTAATAAAAGTAAGGTTCTTATAATAAACAATCCATCTAATCCTACTGGTGCTGTTTATTCTAAAAATGAACTAATGGACATTGCAAATTGGGCATTAAAAAACAAGATTTTTATTATTTCAGATGAAATTTATGAAAGATTAAATTTTGTTAGTCAACATCATAGCATTGCTTCCTTCAATAAGCAAATTAAAAATATTACAATTACTATTGGTGGTTTTTCTAAAAGTTATGCAATGACTGGATGGCGTTTAGGTTATTGCGCTGCTAATGGCGATTTAGTTAAATTAATGAATAAAATACAAAGCCATGCAACTTCTTGTGCAAATTCAATAGCTCAATATGCCGGTTATATTGCTTTAAAAGAGGAACAAAACGAAATAGAAGATATGATTACACAGTTTAAAAATCGTTCTAATTTAGTATATAATTTAATTAATGACTCTGGTACATTAGATATGATTAAACCACAAGGAGCTTTCTACGGTTTTATTAATATAAAATATTTCATTGGGAAAAAATACAATGATTTAGAAATAAAGAATGCGTCTGATTTGGCTAATATATTATTAGATAAATTTCAAGTAGCTATTTTGCCGGGAATCGCTTTTGGAAATGATAATTATATAAGAATTTCTTATGCTACTGATGAAGACACTATAAGAAAAGCTCTAGAAAGATTAATTGATCTTTCTAAAAAAGTAAACTAGGTATGTCTAGTTTACTTTTTTATCTTACATAACATATTAGTATTTCATAATTTAATAGTTTTAAATGGCCATTTTCATAAATATTGTAATTTTCTCTTTACAATTATTATATTTTGGTTTATAGTTTAAGTAGTCACAAAACTATTATTTTGTGACTACTTAAAAATCTTAAGGAGGTTCCACCTTGTTAAATTATCCATTAATATTAAATGATTATTTGGACTATATGGAAACTATTAAGGGTCGCTCCCCTAATACTACTAAGGAATATGGTTATGATATTTCTAAATTTTTGAAATTTATTACCTACAGATTTAATACTAAAGAATTTGTAAATAATAATATAGATAATATTGACATTTCTAATTTTCCAGAAGAATATTTAAAAAGAATTCAACTATCAGACATACATTCCTATTTAGCTTTTCTCGATAGAAATTATAACGATAGCGCAACTACAAGAGCTAGAAAAGCGTCTAGCATAAGATCCTTCTTTAAATATTTACTAAATATTAGAAAAATAATAGATTCCAACCCTAGTGAAGAATTAGAAATACCAAAAAAACAAAAACGTAATCCCGTCTACCTTACTCTAGATGAATCTATTAGATTAATTAAATCTGTTCAAAATGTAGAAAATGAAATTATTAGAAAAAGAGATCAGGCTATTTTAATTCTATTTCTAAATTGCGGAATGAGATTATCAGAACTTTCAAATATCAAATTATCAGATATTAAAGATGATACTTTAAAAGTTATAGGAAAAGGAGATAAAGAAAGAACCATATACTTAAACAAATCATGTAATACAGCTATTGATGAATACTTAAAAGTTCGCCCAGAAACAGATGATGAGTTTCTCTTTTTAAGTATTAGAAAAAGCAAAATGAGTAATAGAGCAATACAACGTAGAGTTGATTACTATTTAGAATTATCCGGATTTGATACTACTATATACTCTACTCATAAACTAAGGCACACAGCAGCTACTTTAATGTATAAACATGGAGATGTTGATATAAAAATATTACAAGAAATCCTTGGTCATACATCAGTGGCTACGACTCAGATTTATACTCATGTTGATAATGAAAGTTTAAGAAGTGCAATTAATAAAAATCCATTAGGAGATTTATAATATAATTTAAATAAGGATACCTATGATTTAAATCATAGGTATCCTTATTTTTTCCCCTGGAATAATATTTGAATCAAACAAATCATTCTCATCTATAATAATACTAACAAAATCCCTTATATCAATCTTCTTGTTATTATACTTCTCTGCAATCTTCCAAACTGTATCATTATCCCTTATAGTATAGTATTCATATTCTATTTTATTAAAATTAGATCCTAAAGAGCTACCTATATTAAAAAATAGTAGAACTAAAAATAGAATTATTGCTAAAGAAATAGTTATAAAACTATAAAATTTAAATTTATTAACTATTTTGTATTTTTTCATAACATCCTCCGTACATATGTTCTTATAATATATATAATAACGAATATTTGTTCGCTTGTCAAATATTTGAAACGTTTGTTCGTGTTTAATTAGAACTATTGTTTGTTAGTAAAGTTTTAATATGATATACTTTATTTAAGAAAATTTGAGGTGTTAAAATATGTATGATGATTTATCAAAAAAACAAGCAGATATATTAAATTATATTAAATCTTATATTAAATATAAAGGCTATCCCCCAGCCATTAGAGAAATATGTACTAAACTAAATATTAGTTCTACTTCTACTGTACATAGTCATATAGTTAAACTTGAAGATAAAGGTTATATAAGACGTGATCCTTTAAAAAATAGAGCTATTGAAATTATAGATACAGATTATGATGAAATGAATTCAAAAAAGGAAACTTTCGATGTTCCTATTGTAGGAAAAGTAACTGCTGGTGAACCTATTTTAGCATTGGAAAATATAGAGGATACTTTTCCCCTACCAATAGAGCTTTCTACAAAGGGAAATTTATTTATTTTAAATGTACAAGGTGAATCTATGATAGAAGCCGGTATACTCGATGGGGATAAAATAATAGTAAGACAACAGAAAACCGCAAATAATGGTGATATTGTAGTAGCCATGATAGATGAATCCGCTACAGTAAAAAGATACTATAAAAGAAATGACCATGTTGAATTAAAACCTGAAAATTCAACAATGTTTCCCATTATAGTAAAAGAAGTTGAAATATTAGGTAAGGTTATAGGCTTATATAGAGACATATAAAAAATGACTAATTAATTAGTCATTTTTTATAATTTTATATATCCTTTATTAAGAAATTTATTCAATACCAGCATGACTGCATATTTACACTGATAATAATTTAAACCGCCTTGAAAATAAGCAATATATGGTTCTCTTAATGGACCGTCTGCACTTAACTCTATAGATGAGCCATCAATAAAACTTCCAGATGCCATTATTACCTTATCTGTATAACCTGGCATTTCCCAAGGATAAGGAGTTACAAATGCATCTACTACAGAGGCCTCTTGAATAGTTCTGCAAAAATCTATTACTAATTCTTCTCTTTCAAAAACTATAGCTTCAATAATATCATATCTAGTAGAATTTGAATTTGGAAAAGTTTTAAATCCTAATTTTTCAAAAACTCTAGCAAAAAGCAAGGCTCCCTTTAAGGCTTCCATAGTTACTTTAGGAGCAAAATAAAGTCCTTGTAATGTTGTTCTTGTTGTTCCAAATGTAAGCCCGGTTTCTTTTCCTAAGCCTGGCGCTGTTAATCTATTTGAAATTCTTTCAATATGTTTTGTAGGCCCTACTACATAACCTCCCGATAGCGCTATTCCTCCACCAGGATTTTTTATTAAGGACCCTACGGCTAAATCAGCACCAACTTCTGTAGGCTCTAAAATCTGAGTAAATTCACCATAACAATTGTCCACCATTATAATAATATTATTGTTTTTTTCTTTTATTACTTTAGTTATATTTCTTATACTTTCTATAGATATAGCATTTCTAAGACTATATCCTGTTGATCTCTGTATTGTAATAATTTTTATATTGTCATCTAATGAATTGAGGACTAAATCTTTTTGGATTTTACCATCTTTACTTAATTCAATCTTTTTATAATTTATTCCATATTCTAATAATGTTCCTTTTTCTTCACCTTCAATACCAATAACCTGTCTTAAGGTATCATATGGGTCTCCTGTAATTGATAATAATGTATCACCTGGTAATAATAAGCCTTGTAAAGTTAAGGCAAGAGCATGGGTTCCAGAAGAAATACTTGGTCTTACTAGTGCATCTTCAGTTTTAAATACTTTGGAATATATTTCCTCAACCTTTTCTCTTCCAATATCACCATATCCATATCCTGTAGACCAAGCAAAATCTGTAGCAGATAAACGTGAATCCTGCATAGCTTGAATTATTTTTATAATATTATATTCTTCTATAGAATTTAACTCATCAAATCTATTTTTTAAACTTTCTTCAATATCAATAACAAAATCATAGACCTTATTATTAATATTATTATCAATTAAATAACAACCTTTATTTGCCATTTACTACTTCCTTATATATTATTTCCGTTATTTGACTAATGTCATAGTTATAATTAATTAAATTAAACCATTTAATCCTTTCATCTCTTCTAAACCATGTTAATTGTCGCTTGGCATATTTTCTAGAATTTTGTTTTAATTTATATATTGCAGCCTCTTTATCATACTTGTTATTATAATAATCAATTATTTCTTTATAACCTATGCCTTTAAAAGCTTGAATATTTTTATCATATTTATCCATTAAAGTCCTGACTTCTTCAAATAAACCTAAATCTATCATTTTATCAACTCGATTATTAATTCTTTCATATAATTTTTCTCTATTGTCATTTAGTCCATATATGAAAAATTCATAATCTTTATTTTCTTTTCTAAAATTTTTATTTTGATTAGAAAATTTAGTTCCTGTGACTTTATATACCTCTATAGCTCGTATAATTCTTTTAATATTGTTATGATCTATACTATTATAGGATTCTTCATCAACTGATTTTAACAAATTAAGAATATAATCTTTGCCTTTTTCTTCATAGTCTTTCCATAATAAATCTCTAATTTCTGTATTTGGTTTAGCATTTGAGAAATCCAAATCATATACTATAGAGTTTATATATAGTCCTGTACCTCCAACTACAATTGGAATTTTATTATCATTTAAAATTTTTTCTAGGTGCATTTTTGCTAATCTTTGATAATCAGCTACTGAAAATTCAACATTAGGTTCTATAATATCTATCATAAAATGTTTTATTTTTTTTCTATCATCTTTATCTACTTTAGCTGTCCCTATATCCATATATTTATATATTTGCATAGAATCCGCCGATATAATTTCAGAGTTTAGCTTGTATGCAAGTTTTAATGATAATTCTGTCTTTCCACTAGCTGTTGGTCCAACAATTATAACAACTTTTTTCATTATTTCACTCTCATAAATTCTTTTTCTAATTCATATTTTGACATTTCAATTAAGGTAGGTCGTCCATGTGGACATGTATAAGGTTCTTTACAATTCATTAATTTGTTCAATAATTCCCTTATTTCCATTTCGCTTAATGAATCCCCTGCTTTAACAGCGTTTTTACAAGAATTTTTAATAATTTTCTTATAAATAGAATCTAATCCATCCTTTTTATCTGAATTAGATATAGAGTCTAGTAAGTCCAAAAACAATTGTTCATTTTTAGCGTTTCCTAGTATATTTGGAACTGATCTTATGATTATAGTACGACCACCAAACAGGTCAACATTATATCCTATTTTACCGAAAATATCTTTGTTCTCTAAGTATAAATCATATTCGTCTTGTTTCAAATCGATAGTAATTGGAACGATAAGTTCTTGTATTATAACTTCATCTTCTTCAAATTCTTTCAAAAACTCCTCATATAATACTCTTTCATGGGCTGCATGTTGATCTACTATGAAAATTCTATTGTTAACTCGATCTTCATATAAAAGATACGTTTTAAATATAGTACCTATATATATATATTCATTAAAATCATTCTCTTTAATAAAATTAACTTCTTCTATTTCAATATTATAATCCTCTTTTATTTCTAAATCTTCTTGGGTATTTGTATTGACACTATAGTATTCATTAGATTCAAATACAAAATTATTAAAATCTTCTTCAGAAGTAGTATTATTATCTAAATTAATTTTTCCTGTATTATCATGCTCAATCTTTTCAATCTTATCTGTATTAGTATTAGAAATACTATTTGTAGCTTTATTGTTTTCAAACTTCTCCAATAGGTCCTTAATACTATTATCTTCTTGAAAAAGAATATTTTCCTTTATATCATCTTTAGATTTTATTTCTGGTAAGGAAAATTCTTGATTTAATATCTCTTTAGTTTTTAATTGTATACTATTTAATATTTCTTCTAATATTGTTATTTGAACCTTTTCTTTATTCGGATGGATATTTACATCGATATGTTTTGGATTAATACTTAAAAAAATCTGGAAAACAGGATATCTACCATTTGGAATTACTGCTTTATAAGCAGTTTCTATTGAATCTCGTATTTCTTTACTCTCTATATATCTACCATTTATATATATATATTGTAAAGATCTATTGGCTCTATAGTATTTATTATTGGATATATAACCGTTAATCTTGTATTCTCTACCACTTAGAGTAAATTCTAACAAATTATCAACTATATTAACTCCAAATAACTCAGTTAATACTGAATTTAAATTTTCCTTTTCTTTTGTTTCAAAAATTAATTTATCGTCTTTAATATATGTTATTCCAATGCCATAATTTCCTATAGCTAATTTATACATTAAATTTGTTATGCTATTAGCTTCTGTAGTCTTGCTCTTTAAGAATCTTTTCCTAACTGGTACATTGTAAAATAAATCTTTTACAATAATACTTGTTCCTATATTCTTTGCAATTGGTCTTTCTTCTATTTTTTTACCATCTTCAAAATATACTTTATGTCCCAATTTTTCGTCATTAGTCCTAGTGGAAATAATAACTTTACTAACTGAAACAATACTTGCTAATGCTTCTCCCCTAAAACCTAAGGATTGTAAATTATATAGATCATTAAAATCATTTAATTTTGAAGTTGCATGCCTTTTAAATGCGATTTCTATTTCGTCTTTCGCAATACCCTTTCCATTATCCAGCACTTCTATATAATCTAAGCCGCCATTTTTTATTTCTACTACAATATTAGTAGCCCCTGCATCTATAGAATTTTCAACTAATTCTTTTACTATAGAACTAGGTTTTTCAATTACTTCACCAGCAGCAATTTTTTGAATAGTATCATTAGATAAAACCTGAATCATATTAACACCTATAAATCTTTCGCTTTTTCTATAAATTCATCTAATAATGTCAACGCTTCAATTGGAGATAAAGAATTAATATCAACTTTTGTCAATGACTCTATAAACTCATCTCTTTTAACATCTTCTATATCCATTTGCGCTTCTTCTATTATATTTTCAAATATATTTAGATTCGAATCTTCATTCTTTGATTCTATGTTTTTTAAAATAGTTTTTGCTCGATCTGTTAAACTTTTAGGAAGTCCAGCTAATCTTGCTACTTCTATTCCATAGCTTTTATCTGTTTTTCCTTTAATTATCTTTCTTAAAAATATAATTTCATTTTTATATTCTTCAATTTGTACCTGTAAGTTTATAACGTTGTCTAACTTATTCTCAAGCTCTGTTAATTCATGATAATGTGTCGCAAATAATGTTTTTGCCTTTATCTTAGTACTTATATGCTCTATAATTGCCCAAGCAATACTTAAACCATCAAAAGTACTTGTCCCCCTACCTACTTCATCTAATATTAACAAACTATCTTTTGTTGCATTTGTTATTATATTACTAACCTCATTCATTTCTACCATAAATGTACTTTCGCCTTTATATAGATTATCCGAAGCTCCTATTCTGGTAAAAATCTTGTCTACTATGGAAATATTTGCCGAATTTGCCGGTACAAATGAGCCAATTTGTGCCATAATTACCAATATCGCTACTTGCCTTAAATATGTGGATTTTCCACTCATATTTGGTCCGGTAATTATTTGTATATTGTTAAATCCACTTCCTATATTAACATTATTTGATATAAAATTACTTCTACCTATACTTTGCTCAACAACAGGATGTCTACCCCCTACTATATCGATAATTCCAATGTTATTAATTGTTGGTTTTACATAGTCATTAGAGTAAGCAACCTTTGCTAATGAGTTAAATACATCTAAATAAGATAGTATATTTGAAGTATCTTTAACCCTTTCTACATTTTGTAAAATTATATCTCTAATATTATTAAATATTTCATATTCTTTATCAAATATTTCGTTTTCGGAACTTAAGATTAAGTTTTGAATATTTTCTAATTCTTCCGTAGTAAACCTTTCTGAATTAGTTAAAGTTTGTTTTCTAATATAATAATCTGGAACATTTTTTAAATTTCCCTTAGTTACATCTATAAAATATCCTAATTTTTTATTAAATACTATTTTTAAATTTTTAATACTATTTTTTTCTTTTTCATTTTTTTCATATTCAATTAGTTTTTGTTTACCTATGACCTTATTATTTCTAATATTATCCAATTCGCTATTAAAACCAATTTTTATAAGATTTCCTTCTGTTATTGTAAGTGGTGGTTCATCAACAATAGATTCATTAATCAACTTATAAATGTCTTCTAAACTATCTATATCTTTAGCTAGTTTTACTAAAATAGTATCATTTGCATCTTTTAAATCTTTTATAATAGTAGGAATTTTTTCAATCGATAATTTCAAAGCTATTAAATCTCTGCCATTAGCTCTTCCATAGGATAATTTCCCAATAATTCTATCAAGATCATAAATATCTTTTAATGAACTAGTTAATAATTCCTGTAACTTTTTATTTTCAAATATTTTCTCAACTATTAATTGACGTTCTAAAATTTTGTTTTTTTCCATTAATGGCATTTCTAGAAAATTATGCAATAATCTTGACCCCATGGAAGTATTCGTTTTATTTAAAACATCAAATAAAGATCCTTTTTTATTTCCAGTAAATAAATTCTTCTGGATTTCTAAATTTACAATTGTATGTGAATCAATATTTAAAAATTTATCTACTTCATAAAAATTAATATTATTAAGATGTTGTAATCTTTCCTCTTGATAAATATATATATAATTTAATATACTAGCTATAGCTCCAATATAGGACTTTTCCTTATAGTCAGTTTTTTCTACATCTATATTAAGTTTTTTTTGTATAATCGCTATTGAATCCTCTATTGATAGTTTGTCAACAATTGTAAATAATAAATTGTTACTAGCTGATAAATTTTCAATTATTTCATTATGAATTATTTTATTTTCATTGATTACAATTTCTGAAGGATTTATTCTACTGATTTCATTTTCTATGTTCTTTCTAACATCATTTATATTTGAAAATCTTAATTTAGTAAAATTAATAATGCCTTCTAAAACATCGCAATATGAAATACCAATATTTTTTTCATCTATATATATTGACATTAAATAATTGTTATCACCTTTTTCGGACACACTGTCATCTATTATTGTTCCAGGTGTAACAATTCTTATAATATCTCTTTTTACTAATCCCTTAGCTTTCCTAGGATCTTCCAATTGTTCACAAATAGCAACCTTATACCCTTTTGCAACTAATTTAGAAATATATACATCTGAAACATGGTAAGGAACACCACACATAGGACACTTTTCTCCACCACCACAATCTCTTTGAGTTAGCACAATTTCTAACTCTTTAGAAGCAATTATGGCGTCTTCAAAAAACATTTCGTAAAAATCCCCTAATCTAAAAAATAAAATACTATCTCTATTTTTTTCTTTTATTTCTAAATACTGCTTAATCATTGGAGTATAATTATTCATTTTATCACCTATATTAAATCTCCATTTAAGGAAAAAGAATTATGTCCTGTAATTTTTACATTCACTAGCTTCCCTATTAAACTTTTATCACCTTTAAAATGAACCAGTTTATATCCTCTGGTTCTCCCAGTTAATACTTCGTCATTATTTTTACTTGGTCCTTCTACTAAAACTTCTAATGTTTTTCCTAGTTCTTTTTCATTATTTTTATAAAATATTCCATACATTAAATCAAGTAGCCTTTCAAATCTCTTCTGCGAAATATTTCTTTCTACTTGATTATTCATAGTTGCAGCCTTTGTACCTTCTCTTTTACTATATATAAATGTAAAGCCTTGGTCATACTCAACTTCTCTAACAACTTTTAATGTTTCTTCAAAATCCTCTTCTGTCTCTCCTGGAAATCCAACTATAATATCAGTAGACAAAGTAATATTTGGAATTTTGTTTTTTAGTTTTTTTACTAATAATAAATAATCTTCCTGAGTATATTTTCTATTCATTTCTTTTAAAATTCTATTACTGCCTGCTTGAAAAGGTAGATGTAAGTTTTCACATACTTTATCACACTCAGCCATTGCATCTATTAAGTCATCGGATAAATCTTTTGGATGACTAGTTAAAAATCTAATTCTTTCAATTCCCTCTACCTTGTTTATCATTCTTAGTAAATCAGGAAATGAAATTGGATTTGATAAAGTTTTACCATAAGAATTTACATTTTGACCTAGCAGCGTAATTTCCTTATAACCCTTTTTTGCTAAATCATTTACCTCATCTAATATACTTTCAGGACTTCTGCTATCTTCTCTTCCCCTAGCATAAGGTACTATACAATAGGTACAAAAATTATTGCATCCTGTCATAATATTTACATATCCAATAAATGGATGTTCTCTAATCATATCAATTTGATTATCTATTAGGTCCCTATCTTCAATATCTACTACTGTATTACCTGTCGATAAATGCCTATTTATTAAAGAAGGTAAACTTGATATATTTTTTGTACCAAAAATAATATCTACATGTTTATATTTTTCCTGTATTATTTCTTTTGCTTCTCCTGTTTGCATCATACATCCACACACAGCAATTATCATATCAGGTTTTTCTTTTTTTAATGGTTTTAATGAGCCTAATTGCCCATAAACTTTAAGTTCAGCATTTTCTCTTACCAAGCATGTATTATAAATTATAAAATCTGCATTTTCAATTTTATCTGTTTTTACATACCCTAATTTTTCTAAAATATAAGCTATCTTTTCTGAATCATGTTCATTCATCTGACAGCCATAAGTTTGTATTATATACTTTTTATCTATCAAAATATTACCTCTAGTTCTAAAATTATTCTATATACGAACATAATTGTATCACAGATTATAGTAATGAAAAAGAATTCCATACTGTTTTTATATGGTTTAAAACAAAAATAGAAGTAACTAATATTTCTACTTCTACTTTTTTTAAATAGTCATAATTTTTTTATTACTTTTTAAGAAAATCTATTAAAAATTTCCCTCATATATTTTTTTACTATTATTTTCGCTTCATCAGCTGGAATTTGTTTTTTATATACTCTTCCTAAATAATTTTCGTATAAACTTATAATTATATCATCTACAATTACTGCATTTTCTCTTTCTATTAAACCATCTTCTACACATTTATCCATTAAAACCTTAGATCTTTTATTTAATGAATTTGAACGCAGCATCTCTTGTATATAAGAAGGATGTTTTTCTATATCTAAAGGAAAAATATTATAAAACTGTTTAACATATAATTCCAAGTCCTTTTTTAATTCAGCTAAAAACAAAGCTTGATAAATATTGGGAATTTCAAAGGATTTATCTATAAAACAATCCCAAACCTTAAAATATATTTCTTTACTATTATTTGCATCCTTAATATAATTGGGAATTTCGTCAATATAATCATTTAAATAGGTCATAGCCGCGAAAAACTTAAGATGATTTAAATCATCAAAATATTTATATATTGTAGCACTATTATATCCAGCTAATTCCCCAACTTTTCTTATTGTAATATTTTGAATACTATCATTATCGATTATTTGCCTTGCTGCATCTATAAAATATTCTATTTTTCTTTTCTTTTGAATTTTCTTGTTTCTTTCTTTAATTATTTCTTCTTTATTCAAAATATTCCTCCATTATAGTTCTTTATATTAAGGATAATATATCATAAAAAATAAGCAAGAACTAGTCTTGCTTATTTCACAATGTTAAAAAATTGTAGGTTCCTCTATTTCTATAGTTAATGAATCTAAAGCTCTTTTAACTCTGTCATATCTCAATTTATGTTGAACTTCTTCAGGTGTTGTTGGATCACCTAAAGGATATGGTATTGATATTGTTGGTACTATTTTATTAACTCCTACTGTCTGAGCCACAGGAATCAAGTTACACATTTGTACTACAGGTATACCTGCTTTTTCTATTTCTTTTACCATAGTTGCACCGCAACGTGTACAAGTACCTCACGTAGATGTAAGTATTACACCATCTACTGAATCTTCTTTAAGATATTCTATTATCTCCTTACCCATTCTAGAAGCTTCTGCTTGGGTAGTGCCTGTTCCTACTGTTGAATAGAAATAAGGATGTAATTTGCCAAAAATTCCTTCTTTCTCCATCTCTTTTAAAACATCTATTGGCGTCACTCTATTAGGATCATTGTCTGCAGCTTCTGGATCAAAACCAGCATGAATAGTTTTAAATTCTCCACTTTTTAATCTATCCATATTAGAAATATCATATCTACCCCATCTAGTAGCAGATGCTGATTGAATTCTATCAGGGTTATCAACTGGTACGATTCCTCCGCTTGTTACTACTGCTATATTGGCTTTTTTTAGATCTTTAATAGGTTCTGCCATTGGAATAACTTCCTTAGCTTCAATTACTAATTCAGTTTGAAACTCTTCGCCTTTTAATTTCTTAATTAACATATCTACGCCACGTTTAGAAGCTTTAACCGGATTTTCCAACCAAACTTGTTTTCTAATTCCTCTTGAAAAGTATCCTTCTTCCTCTGCAGATTTCAATTCTTTTCCTTCTAGGACTCTATTTAAATAATCTGCCATTGGAGCTATGTTTTTTCTCATAGAAGCTGCTGATTTTCCACCTTTGAATATTATCAATTCAGATTTAAACATTTCAACTCCAGGATTTTCAATGTTCATTGATGTAATAACCGGAACATTAAATTTGTCCTGAACAGCTTTACAAATATTACCACATGCTACACCATATCTACCTGCTTGAAATGCCGGACCTGCTACAAAAGCATCAAATTCTATTTCTTCTAACATATCTAATATATCTTCTATTGCCTTTTCTGTATTACTTCCAAAGTAATTGTCACCACATATAATAGTATGGGTAACTTCGGCATTTAATTTTTTATTTAATTCAGCACCTGGTCCTACAATACCTTCTCGTATTTCAGGCTTAATATCCGCTTTATCTTCGCCACCAATACCAGCAAAAAATTGATTTATATAATGTACAACTTTTTTCATATTATCCTCCTAAAATTCTTTAACGGTTTTTACAGACCAACCACTAATTCCATCGCCACAAAACATTGCATTGTTCTCTAGTATAATGGAACCGTCCTCTCTTACAGAAGGTCCTAATTTCTCATCGCCTTCCCAACCACCAGACAAACCATCTCTTCCCAATGCTGCAAGTTCTCCATAAACTATTTCACATGCTGGAAGTTCTATTAAGTCTGAAACATTTCCTGTAGATACTAGGGCATTAGCTTTTTCATTTAATACTACTAACGGTTGAGATTTTCCATCTCTTCCTGTACATTCATTACTTATTCCTACAGTTTTTACTCCTACATCCTCTAAAGCTACTATACATCTTATATAATCAACATCTGGATTACCATATCCTTCTTCTGTAACTATAGCTCCATCTGCTCCTAAAGATTTAGCAATATTAGCTACAAATATAGCTGATCTTTCTTTTTGTTCTAAAGAAACATTTAAATTGGATAGAATTACTCCTAAAAAATTTATTTCTTTACCATGTCTTGAATAAAGTTCCTTTATAGTCTCAAAGTTTTGCATTTCATATGTTGACCATTTTGATGATGACGGCATGAAACTACCAGAAATTAAAGCTCCATCTAAAATTTCATTTGGATTAATAAAGGAAGGTACATAATGGTTCATATCCCATCCATATATTAAATCGTTATAGCCCATCATTTCCATTTGGGATTGAGGTTGCATTACAAGTACTACTGATGGTAGATTATTTGTTTTTTCATCCCTTTTAGTAACGCCTTCAAATTCATATATGTCTTTATCTTCCGGTTCTAAATCCTTAACAGCCCTACCTATATACTCCGCTAATTTATGTGCAGCCCATCTAATTGCATGATTTTTCTTCTGTTGTTCAAATCTTTCTTCCTCTTCGTCTGTATCGGCTATTAAGACTACATTAATTAATTGTCCAAATAATGTATATTTTTGACCTTTTCCACCCATATCAACTACACCATCACCAAAACTTCCATAATGTTTTCCTACTCCCAGTACACTAATTCCCTTTAATGCATGTACTATTCCTTCTCCTGTAGGAGCTAAATCACCGATAACACCAGGAAATAATGCTCTTCCATCTGGTCTAATTCTAGGTTCTACTGCTTCTTTTACTGGTACTATTCTAATATCTTCTCCAGGTTTTGCTATTTTCAAATCCAGTGAAGTAATATGTTCGTCTTCTAAAATATAATCCATTGCTTCTTCTTTATTAATAATAAGTAAACCATCTTTATAAGAAGTTTCATTTCCAAAAACTACATCTTTTACATGAAAATTTCCTATTTCAAGTTTTTTCATAATATCCTCCTATTTTAAAGCCGCCGCTTTTTCTTTTGCTAGTTTCTTTTGTCTATCTAATTCAATTGTATATGGATCTTTATCCAAGGCTTTTTTTAATGCATACATAGCAAAAAACATTATAAATATAAATGGAAAAGCTGCTACAATGGAAATTGTTTGCAACATATTCAATCCATTACTAGTTCCTAACATTAGTGCTAAAGTTAAAGCTGATATTAAAATACCCCAAACTCCCATTTTCATTTTATTTGGTTCTAGTTTTCCTTCATCACATAGCATACCAAGAACAAAAGTTGCTGAGTTTGCTGATGTAATAAAAAAAGTAAATAGTAAAACTACAGTTACCATGGATAATATTGTCCCAAAAGGTATCTCATTCATTACAATGAAAAATGCTGTAGTTGTATTCTTAGCAGCCTCTGTTAAAATTGCTATATCAACAGAAAAATCTATACCACCAAATATTGCAAACCATAAAAAAGATAATATTGCTGGTACTAATAAAACGCCTGCCACAAATTCTTTTATTGTTCTTCCTCTTGAAATTCTAGCAATAAATACTCCAACAAATGGTGCCCAAGAAATCCACCAAGCCCAATAAAATATTGTCCATCCGCTATACCAGGTATCTTCATTAAATGCACCCATTTCCAAAGCACTACTTAAAAATCTCTGTAAATATAGGCCTGTACTTTCAATGAAAATACTTAAAATTTTAACAGTAGGTCCAAATACAAAAGAACCCAATAATAAGATAGCCACTAAAATCATATTTAAATTGGAAATTGCAGCTATCCCTTTATCTATTCCAGCTACGGCTGTTCCTGTATATATAATAGTTATTCCTACTACTATTATTAACTGGACTGTAGTACTTTCAGGAATGCCAAATAGATAATTTAAACCACTATTTATTTGATATGTACCTAATCCTAAAGATGTTGCCATTCCTCCTGCTGTCGCAAAGACAGCTAATATATCTATTAATTTCCCAAGGCCTCCTTTAGTCTTTTCTTCACCAAGTAAAGGAATAAATATACTACTTACTAAAGCGGGTTTTTTCATTCTAAATTGCATATATGCTAATCCTAAACCTATAATGCAATAATTTGCCCAAGGATGTAATCCCCAATGTAAAAACGATTTCTCCATTGCAAATTTAGCCGACTCCAGTGATGCAGTTTCAATTCCTGCCGCTGGTTGTAAATAATGACTAAGTGGTTCTGCTATTCCCCAAAACACTAACCCTATACCCATACCAGCTGAAAACAACATTCCAAACCATGTTATTGTTTTATAATCTGGCTTTGAATCATCTGGTCCTAATTTTATGTTTTTATATTTACTAATAAACCCAAGCCACAATGCATATACTACAAACGATGTCATAGCCAGAGTATAAAGCCAACTAAAATTACCAGATAAAAAGTTAAATACTGTGTTTGCAGTACTTTCAAAACTAGATGTATGTAATAATCCCCAAAGAACAATTACAAAGACCAGTAACATGGAAATAATAAATATCGTTTCCTTTTTGAAACTAAATTTTTCTTTCTTCATACTTCCTCCTTGCTAAATTTAAATAATTAACCACAAAAATAATTGTGATTGTTAAATAATCATGATTATTCTTATGTTAATATTCTATCATATAAGAAAAAATAAAACATCATATTTATATTCTTATATATATATTTATATTTTAAATAATTCTATGTGAAATATTTATCTGGAATTTTTTCTTCAAAGTATATAATATCTCTTATCCATTCTTCTCTTATTTCCCAAATATTAGCTTGAATAAAATGAACAGGAGTACTACTTATATCAAAAATCCTTGGCCAACTGTCAATTACCTTTTGTCTTTCAAGTAAGTTTAAATTTCCTTTTGAATCATCAAAGATATCATATTCACTTTTAATCCCCTTTTTTCTTAAACTATTTATATAGTTATTATAATCATTGTCATCCTTTGGTACATATCTTAAATTAAGTACATGATCCCATTTTACTGAATCAAAAAAAATAACCTTGTCTTTAGGAACTTCAATAATATAGATTACTTCATTTTCAATGGGTTTCATACAATTTTCTGCATTTGTACTACACCAAATATGGTATTGTGCATAATCTGGTCTTGCTACTTTTTTTTCTGCTTCTTTTACAAACCAATCATATCCCCTAATAAAAATATTTGAAATTTCTCCAAAACTATTTTCTATGTAACTTTTTTTATTTACTATTACTTTTTCTTTCTTTAATACTTCAAGGGATTTATCGTTCTGGCATGTAAATAAAATAATATTATTGTTTTTTTCAATTAACTTTATTCTTTCCATATTATCTCTCCTTATTAATAATTAAAAAAGTAATCACGATTATTTTATTAACAGTATATCAAATTAAATAAAAAAAACTAGACTGTAAATAAAACTTTTACAACCTAGTTTTAATCCTATAATTTTTTTCTTAACATATACCATGGTTTTACTGGAAAATTAATTTTAGTTTTAAAAATTTCCCTTGCTCGAGGAACTACATCTACTTCTTTCCCCTCATCATTTATCATTGTTCCAATTTCAAAATTATAAAAATCTTTTTCTGGTCCAAAAACTTCTAATTTATCTCCCTTAAATATTCTATTTCTTTGCTCAATAGTTGCTATTTTAGTTTCTTCATCATAATCTAGTACTATGCCAACAAAATCATAATTTCTAGTATATGAACTAGAAGTGTATAATTGATCTTCTGCTGTTGGCTTATTATAAAAAAATCCCTTAGTAAAATCTCTATGGCTTGATTTCTTAATCTCATTCAAAAGATAGTCTGCCAGTTCTTTAGTGTAATTTCCATTGTAATAAGCATCTATTGCAATTCTATAACTCCTTATAACAGTTGCAACGTAATACTGTGTTTTAACTCTTCCTTCTATTTTTAAACTATCTACTCCTGAAGATATTAAGTCATCCAAAGAATCAATCATACATAAATCCTTTGAATTGTATATAAATGTACCCTTATCCGTTTCTTCTATTGGATAATATTCTCCTGGCCTTTTTTCTTCTACTAAATGATATTTCCATCTACAAGCCTGTGCACAATCTCCTCTATTAGCATCTCTACCTGTCATATAGTTACTTAATAAACATCGTCCAGAATATGAAATGCACATTGCACCATGAACAAAAACTTCTAAATCCATATTTGGAACTTCTTCTTTTATTCTTTTTATTTCATCCAGTGATAATTCTCTAGCTAAGACTATTCTTTTAATTCCCATCTTTTCCCAGAATTTTACCGTCTTATAATTTGTAACCGATGCTTGAGTTGACAAATGTACTTCTAAATCTTCACTGACACTACGAACTATTGAATATATTCCTGGATCCGATACTATTACTGCATCAACATCAATATCTACTAAATATTGAACATATTCTTCTAATCCATCCAAATCATCGTTATGTGGAATTATATTTAAAGTAATATATACTTTCTTGTTTCTTTTATGTGCAAATTCTACACCTTCTTTTAATTGTTTTTCATCAAAATTTTTAGAAGCTGTGCGCATTCCAAATGCCTCACCTGCTAAATATACAGCGTCGGCACCATACATAATTGCAATTTTTAATTTTTCCAAATCTCCTGCTGGAGCTAATAATTCTACTTTTTTCAAAAATATCCCCCTAATTTTGTAGTATATCTTAGACTATTATACTACAAAAAAATAAATGATATAGATTTCTATATCATTTATTTTAAAATTATTTATTTTCTAATTGCTCTGCTATTTCCACTATCCAATCCTCTTGTCCACCTACTGCTTCTCTACGTCCTAATTCTAAAATTATATCTCTATAATCTACGTTAAAACGAGCTGCTGCTCTTTTAGCGTGTAACATGAAACTTGAATACACTCCTGAATAACCTAACATCATAGAATCTTCTAAATTATTTAAGTTTACACCATATTTTTTCACTATAGGTATTAATTTTTTAGAACTAACATCCATTGTTTTAAACATATCTACATTATGTTCTATTTTTAATCTATTCAAAACCGCAACTAACATTTCAGTTGGAGTGTTTCCTGCTCCTGCCCCTAGACCACCTAAAGAACCATCTAAATATGTTGCTCCCGCTTCAATAGCTGCTATAGAGTTTCCTATTGCTAAACCTAAATTGTCATGAGAGTGAAATCCTATAGGAATTTTTAACTCCTTCACTAAAGTACCAATTTTATTTCTTACGTCATTAGGTAACATTGCTCCTGCTGAATCTGTTGCATAAACTACATCAGCACCATAGGATTCCATTTTTTTAGCTTCTTCTAAAACTTTATCAACATTAGCCCTATGAGCCATCATTAAAAATCCTACAACAAAGAATCCCATTTTTTTAGCTTCAGTAATATGTTGTTGGGAAATATCGGCTTCAGTAACATGAGTGGCTATTCTTACAACTTCAACACCACATTCCTTAGCTTTTTTTAAGTCTTCAACCGTTCCTATACCTGGCAATAATAAGGTTGCAAGTTTAGAATTTTTAATTACTGATGATGCAGCTTCCAACATTTCAAAGTCATCATATTTGGAAAAACCATAATTACATGTTGATCCTGTTAGCCCATCTCCATGTCCAACTTCAATAATATCTACTTTAGCTTCATCCAATCCTTTACATATTTCCTTTATATCGTCTAAATCAAATTTATGTCCAACACTATGACTACCATCTCTTAAAGTAGTATCTGTAACAAATACTTTAGGCATACTACACCCCCAGTAATTCTTTTGCTTTTTCTTCTGCAATTTTTATTGCAGAAGCATTTATTATGTCTAAATTTCCAGAATGTATTGGTAAATAGTCACCTAAACCCTCCACCTCAACAATTAACATAACAATATCATCATTAAGATCTTTTAAAGTTGGAGTCATTTTATATCTTACACCTGGAACATATTCTTTCATTCTATTTATACACTCATCTGTAGCTTTAGTAATTTTTTCCATATTTACATCTTTTACTCTTGTATATATTGTATTGCTCATATAGATTGGAGGATCTGCTGGATTCAAAATAATAATCGCTTTAGCTTTATCAGCACCACCAATTGTTTCCAAAGCTTTCTTTGTCGTTTCAGTAAATTCATCAATATTAGCTCTCGTACCAGCTCCAGCACTATCTGAACTTAGAGATGATACAATTTCAGCATAGTAAACATCTGCTACTTCATTAATAGCGTTTACTAAAGGAGTTGTAGCTTGACCTGCACAAGTAACTAAATTTACTTCTTTCTCTCTTAACATATTTCTATCTAAATTTACAGCTGGAACACAGTAAGGTCCAACTGCCGCTGGAGTTAAATCCAATACAAACATACCTGCATCTTGTAATTTTTTATATGCGGATAAATGTGCCTTTGCAGAAGTAGCATCAAATACTATATCGATTATACCTGTATATTTTTCAATTAGGTAATCTACTCCTAAAGGAGATGCATCTACACCTAATTTTCTTGCTCTCTCAAGTCCTTTTGATTCTCTAATATTTACTACACATGTCAACTCTAAATATTTACTTCTTCCAATTTTAATCATTAAATCTTGTCCTATGTTTCCTGGACCAATTATTCCAACTTTAATTTTTTTCATATGCGTCTCCTACTTAATCGAATTCTATTTCTATTTTACCGAATTCGCCATAGTCACAAATAAATTTATCACCTTTTTCAGCAGCTACAGCTCCTGTAATAGCTCCTGATAGTATTACATCTCCCTTATTAAATTCAACTCCGTATTTCCCAAGAGTTTTCGCTAACCAAACTACTGCATTTACAGGATCTCCCTGCACCTCAGTTGCAAATCCTTTATTTATAAACTCTCCATTTTTATATACTGTCATTTCAATTTTTTTCAAATCTGTTTTTCTAGGATCAATCTTTATATCTGAAACTATATATTGACCACATGAAGCATTATCTGCAATAGTATCAATTATAGTAACTGCCCAATTTTCTATTCTACTTGCAACAATTTCTATTGCTGGAGCTACATAATCTGTGGCCTCTATAATTCTTTCATATGTAATATTTTTCCCTATATCTTCTTTTAAAACAAATACTAATTCTCCCTCTACCTTTGGCTGTAAAATTTTAGAAGTATCTATAATATTATCTTTTACTTCCATATCATCAAATAAAATACCAAAATCCGGTTGGTCTACTCCAATAGCATCCTGCATACCTTTTGAGGTTAAGCCAATTTTCTTTCCAGTTATTTTTTTTCCTTTTTCAAGTTCTTTTTTATGATTAATCAATTGAATTTTATAAGCATCATCAATTGTTAAATCTTTATAAGTATTACTAATTGGTTCTATTTGATAAAAATTATTTGATGCATCATATAATTTATCAGCTATTTTTTTCAATTTATCCATATTTCCACCTCTGTTTTTAAATAAATATAGAAGCCACTGCAGCGACTTCTATATTTATACAAGCTCTATTTGGATATAAAATATTTTACTAATTCTGAAAAGTCATCTGCTCTTTCAATTTGAGTCCAATGTCCACAATGTCCAAATACATGTAATTCCGCATTTTCTATTAATTTTATAAGTCTAAAGGCATTATCTACAGGAATTACTTTGTCCTCTCTACCATGTACAATCATAGTCTGATTTTTTACAGTCTTAATTTCCTCATCTGTAAAGGACATATCATCTACTGAATTTTGTCTAGGTTCAGGGAACATAGAACTAAAAGCTTCTTGGAAACCTGGTTCAGTACTTGCTTTAAACCTAACTTCAGCTAATTCTTCTGTTGCATATTCTTGATTATAGCAGAAAAGTTGAATTAGTTTTAACATATTTTCTTTAGATGGTTTATATCCCCAAACTTCATTTAATCCATAAGATATATCAAACTCTACTCCCATTGGTCCCATCATAATCAATTTTCTTACCCTTTCTGGGTATTTTAAAGCCATTGATAAGGCTAATGAGCCACCAAAGGAGTTTCCTACAAAATCTGCTTTTTCTATATTGAGAGCATCCATAAAATCTACTATTTGTTGAGTCCAAATCTTCATTCCATATTTTACATCAGTAGGTTTATCAGAATATCCAAACCCTAACATATCCATTGCATAACAATGAGCTTTCTCAGCAACCTTAGGCAAAACTAATCTCCAATTAGCATAAGCAGAAACTCCAGGGCCAGATCCATGTATAAAGATTAATGGATAACCCTTTCCTGATTCTAAATAATTTGTTTTATATTTACCAGTAATTACACTTTTTCCAATTTCTGGTCTAGTCAAAATACATCACTCCTTTTCTTATTTATAAACTTTCAAATATATTCTCATTGATTTTAAAGCATATATTTTAAGTATATACAGATAAGAATCTGTCATTTAATGCTTTATCATAGTAGAAAATTCCAGCACCAGCATGATCATAGTCCCAAACTCTAACTGGATGATCTGGGAAATATTCATATCCACCTGCATAGGCTTCATTTCTATTTCCAGAAGGATCAAAGAAATAAATTGTTTGTCCTCTAGTAATACCATGTCTCATTGGACCTGCATCTATAGAGATATCATATCTAGCCATTATATCAGCTGCATTTCCAACATCTTCCCAACTATTTAAATGGAAAGAAATATGATGTAAAACGTTTGGTTCTGGAAAATCCAATACAGCAAGATCATGTCCTCTGGTATTTGCTGTTAGCCATGTACATAGGCTTTCTTTTCCATCCTCTTTTAATAATATTTCAGATATACTTAATCCTAAAACTTTAGTAAACCATTCTACTGTAGTTTTTTGGTCTGGACCATATAATAATGCATGATCAAAATGAGTTGCTCTCATGCCCCTAGGTTCCTTTTTCCAAATAAAAGGATTTTGTATCATTGGATAATCTTCTGCCATTTCAACTTCACTATAAATACCAATTTTATGACCTGTTGGTACTGTAAAAGTATGAATAGGTCCAAAACCAGGCTGATCGTCTATTATTTCATAATTAAATTTATATTTGTCTTCCGTTTCTTTCTTTATTCTATCAATTGTCTCTTCATTGTCTGCTTTAAAAGCTATAAAATCAATTCCTGCTTTTTCCGCTCTATGTAATACAACGGAATGATGATCAAATTCGTCATATGCCTTTAACATTAACCTATTTTCATCTATGTTCCCTACAACATCTAATCCTATCCTGTCTCTATAATGCACTAGAGATTCTTCAAAATCCAATACTCTAATCTGAACTAAACCTACTCGCAATATACCAGTAATAGCCATTTTGTACCTCCTTGATAAAATATTAAATTAATTATTTTTCTACAAATTCAACTAACAAATCAGATCTTGGATAAGTCTTACATGCTAGTGTATAACCTTTTCCTATTTCACATTCAGAAATAACTGCTTTACTCATTCTTCCTAATTCATAATCACCACCTAAAATTTTTATCTTACAAATTCCACAGCCACCACCTCTGCATCCGACAATTGGATGTCTATTGTTCACTCTATTCATAGCATGAGAAATTGATTCATCACTATTACAAAAAAACTCTAATCCTTCTTTTAAAAATCTAACCTTATATTTCATAATATATATCCTCTATAAATGCGTACTATAATATAATACATCGTTCTCATTTATTAGCATACCTTTATTTTACTATATTATATTAGCTTATTTGACATATGTCAAGTTTTAATCAAGTTTTTTTATAATTTTATCTTTTATATTTAATAAATCTTTAATAATATTTTTTTTAATTTCATCATTAACCCTAAATTTAGGCATAGAAACACTAATAGCATACTCTGTTTCATCTAATTCAATACTAGTTGCTATACAATATAAATCATATTGTGTTTCTTCATCATCGATACTATATCCTCTTTCTCTTATTTTTTCAGCTTCTTCAATAAGTTTAAACTTATTAGTAATGGTATTTTTTGTAAAAGCTTCCAAGCCAAATTTATCTGCATACTCTAATATTTCTTCATCTGTTCTCAAAGATAATATAGCCTTTCCTACACCTGTACAATGTAAAGGTCTTTTATCTCCTACATTAGTGGATACAGTTATAGATTTTAGACCACTAAATTTATCAATATATATTGCTGAATCCTCTGTAGATACAACCAAATGTATAGTTTCCCCATATTTATTATTCAACATCTTTAAATAGGGCTTTGCTATATTTATAATTGGCAAATTGTCAACAAATCTACTTGATAATATATAGAACTTATAAGTAAGCATATATTTATCATCTGTATTATTTTGTGCAACATAACCTAACTTTTCTAAAGTTTTAACTAATCCGAAAACTGTACTCTTATTAATATCCAAGTTTCTGGACATTTCCGATATACCTGCGGAATTATTTTTTGAAATATATTCTAAAATTTTAAACGCCCTATCTACTGATTGTATAAAAACACTTCCCATGTTCCACTCCTAAACTATAGATTAACTTATAAAAATTTATATATTTCTATAAGTTATCATCATACCATCATCTATTGGCACAATAGATGATGATAGTCTTTTGTCATTAATTAATAAATCAATATATTCATCTAATCTTTTTACTATAGTAACTTTTCTATGTCTTTTTTGCTTGTATTTCTCTTCTGCTACCATGCCACGAAATAAAACATTGTCAGAAATTAAAAGCCCATGAATTTTTAATTTATCAATTGTTTTTTTTAAAAAATTTACATACTGTCCTTTAGCAGCATCTATAAAAATCAAATCATAATTATCGTCTAATAAATCAATCACTTCATTAGCGTCTCCAAGTATACAATGAATATCTTTTTCATAACCAAACTTTTTAATATTTGATTTGGCTTTTAAAAAATTTTCTTCATTTATTTCAATTGTAGTTATTTTAGAATCCTTAGATGCCATTTTCATTATTATAGATGAATATCCAATTGCAGTTCCAATTTCTAATATTTTATAAGGTTTTTTTATTCTTACAAGCATTCCTAGAAAGTTTCTAACTTCTGGTTCTATAATAGGAATATTGTTCTTGATAGCAAATTCTTCAATTTCTTTCAATAAATCATTGCTAGTTTGAGATTTGTTTCTAATATATTCTTCAACAACTTTATTTACTATCATTATTCTAGTTCTAGTTCCTTTTCTATTGCTTCATAAATATCTTTTAACTCTATGGAGAAATTAGTTTCTGCAATTAAAAATTTTCCTAAATCTTGATTCATCATCATAATGTTTTGTAAATTTTCTAGTTTTTTTAGTTCTTCTTCTGATTCTTTACCTTTATTAGCATAATTTAATTGATAGTCGACAACTTTTTTTCTAAAGTCATCAATCATCTCTTTATTTTTTTCATCTTTATATACTTGATTATATAGATTTTTATACTCAATAAACTTATCACTTTTTGATATTTCTATTCCTAACTCTCTTGCTTTTGATACTAAATCCATAAAAAACCTCCTAAGCTTCTATAATTACTGGTAGTATCATAGGTTTCCTTTTTATTTTACCGTATACATATTTTTTTAAACTTTCTCTAACACTGTTCTTTATAGTAGTCCAGTCCTTTATATCTTTGTTTTTACATACAGATAGTGATTTTTCAACTACTAGCTTAGCCTCTTCCATTAAATTCGTATTTTCTTTAACGTATACAAATCCTCTAGATATAATGTCTGGTTCAGAAATAATTTCTCCAGTATCTTTATTAACAGTTATTACTACAACTATTAATCCATCTTCTGCTAAATGTTTTCTGTCTCTAAGAACTATATTTCCAACATCACCAATTCCTAATCCATCAACTAATATATTTCCCGCATGATCTGTATCTATGAGTTTTCCAGAGCGTTTAGTAAATTCAAATGTATTACCATTTTTACCAATAAATATATTTTTCTTTTTCATTCCTAAACTTTCTGCTAATTCTGCATGTTTTTTTAAATGTCTATATTCCCCATGAATAGGAATGAAAAATTTAGGTTTTACTAGAGTATGAATTAACTTCAATTCTTCTTGACAGGCATGACCAGAAACGTGTACATCTGCTAATGTATCATAGATAATATTAACACCAATTTCCGTTAATTTATTTATTATTGAAGATACGGTTTTTTCATTACCTGGTATCGGTGAAGCAGAAATAATTACTGTGTCTTCTGGAACTAACTGTACTTTCCTATGCTCTCCATAGGCCATTCTAGTTAACGCACTCATAGGTTCACCTTGACTACCTGTAGTTAGTAGAACTATCTTATTACCTTTAAATTTATCTATATCTTTCAATTCAATGAAAGTATCATCTTTAACTTTTAAATAATTTAATTCTTTAGCAACAGAAACAATATTCACCATTGATCTTCCTGACAATGCTATTTTTCTACCATAGTGTTCTGCAGCATTAATTACTTGTTGTATTCTATGAACATTTGAAGCAAATGTTGCTACAATTATCCTTGATTTAGCCTTAGAGAATAAATCTATAAATGTTTCGCCTACAGATTTTTCACTTAAGGTATAACCTGGTCTTTCTACATTTGTACTATCTGCTAATAATGCTAATACACCATTTTTACCTAATTCAGCTAATCTTGTAAGATCCATTACATCTCCGTCAATTGGAGTATAGTCTATTTTAAAGTCACCTGTGAAAATTATAACTCCTACAGGTGTAGTAATTGCAAAACTAACAGAATCCGGTATACTGTGGCTAGCTTGTATAAATTCCACAGAAAATACCCCTAGTTTAATCGAGCTTCCTTTCTCTACAACTTTTAGATTTTTTTTACTTAATCCATGTTCATTTAATTTTGTTTTAATTAACCCTATTGTTAATTTAGTTCCGTATACTGAGATATCGAATTTTCGTAATATATATGGTATTGCTCCTATATGATCCTCGTGACCATGTGTTACTACAATACCTTTAATTTTTTCTTTGTTTTTTTCCAAATAATCTGTATCTGGTATAACTAAATCTATCCCTGGCATATTGTCATCAGGAAATGTCAAACCACTGTCTACTATAATTAAATCTTTACCAAATTCTACGACAGTCATATTTTTACCAATTTCCGAAACCCCGCCTAAAGGGATAATTTTTAATTTATTTTGTTTTTTTGGTGCCATTTAAATCTCCTTGTTCAATTTCTTTAGATTGACATTCGGAGCACAGTCCAAAAAATTTCAAAACATGATTTTGAATTTTAAATTTATAAGTTTTTTCTATATCTTCTTCTATATTTTCTAATAAATCATATTTCACTTCTTCAACCTTACTACAATTTGTACAAATTAAATGATGATGTTGATGCTTTTCTCCTTCTGAAGCAAGTTCGTATCTATATCTATTATCATCAAAATCCAATTTATAAACTATATTTAGTTCTTCAAATAACAATAAAGTTCTATAAACTGTTGCTATTCCTATGTCTTTATCTATTTTACTAACTATTTCATGTAGTTCCTCAGGACTTAAGTGGGATTCATTATTTTCTAACAGGGCTTGAAAAATAACTTCTCTTTGTTTTGTTACTTTATAACCATTTTCTGTTAATATTGTTTTCAAATTATTTAAATCCATAAACCCTCCTATTCTACTGAATTGTTTCTCCTTTTAATTTCTCGTATATTTCTACAGCATCTTTCAGTTCCTGCTCGTCATCTATTCCTTCTAAAATTATTTCTCCATGATTACTTTTTTTTATTCTAAAAATATATATTGTATTGTCTTCTTGATTAACTGTTAAAAGAGCAGCATAATCATTATCGTCCATTCCAAAAGTATCTAATAGTTCATATTTATGCAAGTTACCTGACTCATCATAAAGTTCTATAATTTCCATTGTTCCTCCTAATACATATCTAAATATGCTTGAAGAATATAAGTTGCTGCAACCATATCAATTAATTTCTTACGTTTTTTTCTTCTTACATTTCCTTCTATTAATGTTCTTTCTGCAGAAACTGTTGTTAATCTTTCGTCTTGAAAAATTATCTCTATAGAAATGCTATTTTTCAATTTATTACAAAATTTATAAACTTTTTCAGCTTGAGGACCTATTGTGTTATTCATATTTTTAGGTAATCCAACTATTATTTTAATTATATTATTCTCTTTAATAATGCTTAAGAGTTCCTTAATATCATCTTTGTCGTTTGTTCTAAAAATCGTTTTGTAACCTTGAGCGGTAATAAAGAAAGGATCGCTTATTGCAACACCTATTGTTTTATCACCTATGTCTAAACCCATATATCTTTCCATTAAACCACCTTTATATAAAAATCCGGACAAACGGTAGCACAGTATCCACATAAAACACATTTATTGTAATCAACAGTTGAAATTCCATTTGAAATCTTTAACGCATCTTGATTACATCTTTTCACACAATTTCCACAACCGGTGCAATATTCTTCAACTATAAGTTTTCTTTGTTTTAATGATAGCTTCTCTTTTAATTCTTCAGGATAAATCCCTTCATTAATTAAAGATATATTGCAGTCAATTTCTTCAATACTCTGCATACCAACAGCAATAGAATCAATAAAATCAAGCTCATTTAAAAAATTAAATGATTCTTTTATATCCTTTATTAAATGACCTCCACCTAACGGTTTCATACTATAAATGCCCTTCCCAAGTTTTTTAGATTCTTTTAAGGCTTTAATCATTTCTTTAACATTGCCATCTCCGATACCAAGTCCATTTTTATTTAAAATTGGATGAATTAATTCTAATTCAGGGTACTTATTAGCACCTAAAACTCCACTTATTCTATGGGTTGATAAACCTAAAGCTCTTATATATCCTCTTTTTTTTGCCTCCTTAAAGAATTCTAAAGCTTCATAATGTCCCTTTATTGTTAATTCCGATTCTTGTTCATGAAGCAAAAAAATATCTATATAATCTGTACTTAATTCTTTTAAGGCTTCTTCTAAGGCTTCTTCTGCTAATCTTCTATTCCACGCATAAGATTTAGTAGAGATGATTAAATCATTTCTACTAAATCCTTTTAAAGCTTCTCTTATATAATTATAATTATTGTACAATTGAGCTGTATCTATGAAATTAATACCTCTATCAAAAGCATACTCTATTAAGTATGCCCCTTCTTTTACAGTTAAATTACTTTGAAAGGGTGTCATAGTCAAGCTTCCAAAACAAATATTTGAAGTAATAATACCTGTATTCCCTAATTCACTATATTTCATTAGCTATTTTATTTTATTCTCTTTCAAATAAAATTCTAATAGTTCCTCAAGTAAATCGTCTCTATCAATTTGTCTAATAATATTTCTAGCATTTCCATGACTTGTAATATATGTTGGATCATCTGATAGTATATACCCAATAATTTGATTTACAGGCTTATAACCTTTTTCTTCTAATAAATTATAAACAGCTTCTAATATTTCTTTAATAGATTTTGAATCTTCTTTTTGTGGTTCAAACATTACCGTTTTGTTAATATTATTATCTTCGTTTCTCATTTTTCCTCCTATTTTATTATTGACTCTAAAATTTTATCTACTGAATCCATTGCAAATTTTACTTTAGTTATATCTTTTCCTCCGGCCATAGCAAAGTCTTTTCTTCCTCCACCATTGCCTCCTGTTAAAATAGCCACTTCCTTAACAATATTCCCAGCATAAATATTTTTTTCTACTATATCCTTAGTGACTAAAGCTAAGAAATTAACTTTATCACCATTAATATTTGACATTACTACTATTCCTGAACCAAGTTTATCTCTTATAGTGTCACCTAATTCTCTAAAAGTATTCATATCCATATCTTTTACAGAGTGTTTAATATATTTTACACCTTTAATTTCTTTAATATTTGATAATATTGAGTCCAGGTCCTTTTTACTATCCTTGTTTTTTAACTTTTTAAGTTCCTTTTCTAATATTTTTATATCATTTTGTAATGAAGTTATTCTATTGTTAATCTCTTTTTTATCTACTTTTAATTCTTTAGATATTTCGTCTAATAAGTTTCCATTTTCTTTTAAATGCTTATATACCTCTGGTCCTGTAATAGCTTCAATTCTTCTTATTCCTGCTGCTACAGATGATTCTGAAATTATTTCAAACATTTGTAAGTCAGCAGTTGTTGAAGCATGAGTACCACCACAAAGTTCAACAGAATATCCATCACCAACATTAATTACTCTAACAATATCCCTATATTTATCTTCAAATAAACCTATTGCTCCTAATTCCTCTGATTCTTTCAAGGTCATATGTTTTGATTTAATAGGCATTCCTAAAGAAATAGCCTCATTAACTTTATCTTGTACTTTTATTAAATCTTTTTTTGATATAGACTCATAATGAGTAATATCAAACCTTAATCTATCTGGACCTACATATGAACCAGCTTGATGGACATGATTACCTAAAACTTCTCTTAATGCTTTATGAAGCAAATGTGTTGCTGTATGATTTCTAACAGTATTTTTTCTTCTAATAAAATCTACTTTTAACTTTACAGTTTCTCCTACTGAAAACTCTCCATTTTTAACTTCAACATAATGTAATATAGCACTATTACTATTTTTTGTAGTATTTACAACAACCGCCTTTGAATTTGGACTTTCAATAATACCTGCATCACCTACTTGTCCTCCTCCTTCTCCATAAAAAGAAGTTTCCTCTACAATTATTATACCATTTTCTTCACTTTTTATTTTATCTACACTTTCACCATTAACAAAAATTTCAATTATTTTCGATTCATTTTCTAGTGTTTGATACCCTAGAAATTTGGTCTCTTGAAGTTTTTCAATATTTTCATTTGTCTCATTTGACCATCCTATATTATCTTCATGTCTAGATAGTCTGGATCTGGTTCTTTGTTCTTCCATTAACTTGTTAAATTCTGATAAATTAACTTTTAAATCTTTTTCTTCTAATATCTCTATAGTTAAGTCTATTGGAAAACCATAAGTATCATATAATTTAAAAGCGTCTCTACTACTTATTTCCTTTAAATTCTTTTCTATACTATCTTTTATAATTTTATCAAGTATATTAAGACCTTGATCTATGGTTTCTTGGAATTTATTTTCTTCAGCATTTATAATTTTAAAAATTCTTTCTTTATCTTCCAATAGTTCAGGATATTCTGACTTATAAATGTCCATGACTTTTTTTGCTACTTTTACAATGAAATTACCTTCAATACCTAATAATTTCCCATGTCTTGCTGCTCTTCTCAGAAGTCTTCTTAAAACATAACCTCTTCCCTCGTTACTTGGTATAACACCATCATATATTAAAAATGTTATTGCTCTTATATGGTCAGCAATAATTCTAATAGAAATATCGTCCTCATCATTTGTTTTATATTTTTTGTTGGAAATATCTTCTATTATTGAAATAATATCTTTTACTAATCCAATTTCAAATATATTATCTGCATTTTCCAACACCATTGTAAGTCTTTCCAAACCCATTCCCGTATCTATATTAGGAGAATCTAAATCATGGTATACTCCATTAGAATCTTTATTATATTGTGTAAAAACTAAATTCCAAACTTCTAAAAATCTATCACAATCACAGCCCGGCTTGCAATTTGGATCATCACAACCGTACTTTGTACCTCTGTCTACATGAATTTCTGAGCAAGGTCCACAAGGGCCCTCTTCTAATTCCCAAAAATTATCTTCCTTGCCTAATCTTACTATTTTTTCTTCTGGAATTCCTATATGATTTTTCCATATATCATAAGCTTCATCATCTTCTTCATAAACTGAAACCCACAGAATTTCTTCAGGTATTTCCATTTTTTCTGTTAAAAATTCCCAAGCCCAAGTAATAGCTTCTTTTTTAAAATAGTCACCAAAAGAAAAGTTCCCTAGCATTTCAAAAAAAAGTACCATGCCTTTGAGTTTTGCCTACCGACTCAATATCACCGGTTCTTATACATCTTTGAGATGATGCTGCTCTATTTTTAGGCATTTTTAATTCTCCAGTAAAGTATTTTTTTATTGGAGCCATTCCTGCATTTATTAACAATAAACTATTATCATCTTGTGGAATTAAGGAAAAACTTTTTAATATATTATGATTCTTCTCTTTAAAAAAATCTAAAAACTCTTGTCTAATTTCATTTAATCCTATTTTTTTCATATAACCTCACCTTATATATTATCTTCTTCATTTTCATCTTTTACAAAAAAATTCTTTACGTCATTTTTATAATGATTAATAACCACTTTAACAGTTGCTACAACAGGTACTGAAAAAATCATTCCTGGAACGCCAAACATCCCTGCTCCAATTAACAGACATAATAATATTAGCATTGGATTAAGTCCTATAGTAGTGCCTAAAATTTTAGGAGCCAGAATATTATTTTCCACCCATTGAATAAGTAAAAATACCACTGCAACAAACAATGCTTTTATAGGACTATCAAAAAAGGCTATAAGCACTGCTGGAATAAAACCTAAGGCAGGACCAACATACGGTATAATATCTGCTATACAGGTTATAATACCAACTACAAGTGCGTATTCAATCCTCATAATAAATAAAAATATAGCTGTTAGAACACCTACTGCTAAAGCCATTAATAAACGTCCTCGAACAAATTGTGAATTTACCTTGTCTATGTCTTTTAATAATGATATTATATTTTTCCTGTGTTTTTCTGGAATTGTTCTTTTAAATCCTGCAATGTATTTTTCTTTGTCCATTAAAAAATAAAAAGAAAAAATAGGTATAAGAACAATTCTTACTAAACCACTTGCTATACCACTAACTCTTTCACCAACATTTGAAATGCCTTCAATTAATTTCCCTTGAAAGCTTGAAATACTATTGGTAAACGTAGCTTTTGCCTCTGTAATTAAATTTTGAACAGTTTCATTTTCGCTAAAATTTTCTTTTAAAAACTTATATGCAGAATTAAACAAATCCTCAAAAAATGATGGTAAAGAATATAATAGCCTCTTTAATTGCTCACTTAATTTAGGCATTATCAATATAATAATTATAGCAAATAACAGTATTACTAAAAAATATACGAGTAAAATTGCATATGATCTTTTTAATCCTTTTTTTTCTAAATTTTTTACTAAAGGATTTATTAAATATGCTACAACTAAAGCAATTATAATAGTTATAATAGTACTTCCTATTATAGGAAACTTTGTAAATATATATAAGACCGCTAATATTATTAGTATATATATAGTTACTCTTTTTATATAGCTTTGATCTAGTCTTAATCTATTTTTTAAACTAACTTTAGTGTTTCCAATATTAATTAAATAATAAATACCTAAAGCAATTAAAATTGTTAGTAAAATAAATATAACATTTATTAATGTTTCTCTAACGTTAAACGGCATTATAAACCTCCACTTAGGGTTAATTTAATATATCTTAAAAATATTAAAAAAATATAGGCTTTAAAACCTATATTAAATTAATAAATAATTATCTACTGAAATTTAATATAAGGAATTACTAAGGGATTATCTCATGTATTTACCAGCTACCATTTCAGCTAAATTCATTGAATTGGCTTTAGTAATTAGCTCTTTGGAAATTTCAATCCAAACTCCTCTTGCCGGACAATATCCTTGCTTAGAACAATAACCTTCGTCAGTAGAACATTCAGTTGTACCAAAAAAATCTTCCAATGCTATTAATATTTCTCCAATACTAATATCTTTGGGATTTCTAGTTAAAAAATATCCTCCTTGTGATCCTCTAACACTACTCACTAAACCATTTTTCTTTAATCGTCTAATCAATTGTTCCAGATAACTATTTGATAATCCTGTCATTTTAGAAATTTCACTTAAAGGAATTGGATCTAAACCATAGTTTTTTCCCAATACATACATAGCATGAAGTCCATACCTTCCTCGTGTTGAAAGTCTCATCTATAATCCTCCATTATTACCCATATATTATATACTAAAATAGAACAAAAACAAAGGTCCTTAGCAAGGACCTTTACCTTTATACATTTAAATTTAAATATGTTCCAAATAACAGTCCTACCGTTCCAGGTCCAATATGTGAACCGATGGCAGGCGACACCTCTTCTATTACAACATTAATATGTGGATATTTTTCTCTCATTTCTTCATATAGTTTATAGGCCTTATCCTTTTTATAGACATACGCTATAGCCATATATTTTATATCTTCTGGTACAAATGAGACTATTTTTCCTATTGCTTTGTTATATCCTCTGGCTTTATCTACCAGTCCTAAAGAACCATCTTCTAGGACTGAAATAATGGGTTTTATACTTAAAACATCCCCTACAGTAGCAGAAACTTTAGAAAGTCTCCCTCCTCTTTTTAGATATTCTAAGGTTTCAGGAATAAAGTATACTTCCTGATGTTTTCTATGGAGATATAATCTATTTATTATTTCTTCAACTGGTAAGTCGAGTTTTCTTAATTCAACTAAGTATTCAACCATCCTTTTTAAATTTAAAGTAGTGGTTTTTACATTAATAATATGAATTCTGTCATCACCTATCATATCTTTAGCTAACAGACAGGAATCATAAGTTCCACTTAATTTTTCTGAAATAGGCATTACTATAACTGCATCAGGATTATCCTCTAATGCTTTTTTAAACACCTTTATTAACAATCCAAAGGGCGGTTGAGATGTAGTTGGAAAATTTTTACTTCCTACTAATTTTTCATAAAAAATATCATATCGAGTTGGATCTGGTTCTTGGTACTCCTCTCCTTCAAAAGTATAATAAATTGGAAATACATTTATATTTTCTTTATCAATAAATTCTAATGGTAAAGTAGCTGTTGTATCTGTAACTATATTAATTTTCATTAAAATCTCCTATATATAATATTAATATTCTCATTACACTATTTTACCACTATATTGTATATTTTACCATTTACATAAATTTTCTTAATTATGTCTTTTCCTTCTACGTATTTCTTTATTGATTCATTAGAAATAGCTTTACTGAAAATACTTTCCTCTTCCTCATCTATGGAAATTTCTATATTTGCTCTTAATTTACCATTTACTTGAATTGGTAGATTAATTACCTCATCTTTTGTCTTTTCTTCATCATACTCTGGCCATTGTTGTTCATAAATATGACCTTTAAATTTAAATCTTTCCCAAATTTCTTCTGTAATATGAGGTGCTACTGGATTTAGTAATATTAAAAATGTACTTAAATCTTTTTTGGAAATTTTACCATTAGCTAAAAAATCATTTAATAAAGTCATCAACTGGGCTATTCCAGTATTGAATTTTAATGTTTCAAAATCATTTGACACTTTTTTAATTGTTTTATGAATTGAGGATTCTAATTCTTTTGAATATTCTCCTTCATCAACTACAATATCTTGCAATTTCCAAACTCTATCTAAAAACTTTCTGCAACCCTTTACTCCATTTTCTGACCAAGGAACAGATTTTTCAAAATCTCCTATAAACATTTCATATGTTCTTAATGTATCTGCGCCAAAATCTCTAATAATATCATCTGGATTAATAACATTTCCTCTAGATTTAGACATTTTTTCACCATTATCTCCTAAAATCATACCATGGCTTGTTCTTTTCATATATGGTTCTTTGGTATTTGCAACACCAATATCGTATAAAAATTTATGCCAAAATCTAGAATATAATAGGTGAAGAGTTGTATGTTCCATTCCACCATTATACCAATCAACAGGGCCATAATAGTCTATACTCTCCCTGCTGGCTAATTCATTATTGTTGTGTGGATCCATATACCTCATATAATACCATGAAGAACCTGCCCATTGAGGCATAGTATCTGTTTCTCTTTTTGCCTTTTTACCACATTTTGGACAAGTAGTATTAACAAAGGATTCAATTTTAGCCAGTGGTGATTCTCCATCATCTGTAGGCTCATATTCTTTTACATCAGGTAATTTAACTGGTAGTTCCTCTTCAGGTACAGCAACCCAACCACAATCATCACAATACACTAATGGAATTGGTTCTCCCCAGTATCTTTGTCTTGAAAAAATCCAATCTCTAAGTTTAAAGTTCGTTTTTTTATGTCCTAAATTGTTTTTTTCAATATATTCTATAATTTTCTTTTTAGCATCCTCTACTTCAAGACCATTTAAAAATCCAGAATTTATTAAAATGCCATTTTCTGTATTGGTATACGCTTCTTTTGAAATATCTCCTCCAGAAACAACTTCAACAATATCTAGGTTGAATTTCTTTGCAAAATCATAATCCCTTGTATCATGAGCTGGTACTGCCATAATAGCACCTGTACCATAAGTCATTAAAACATAGTCTGAAATATAAATTGGAATTTCTTTTCCTGTTAATGGATTTATCCCCTTAATTCCCTTTAACTCTACTCCTGTTTTATCTTTATTTAATTCAGTTCTTTCAAATTCAGATTTTTTTAATACTTCTTTTTTATAATTGATCACTTCATCTAAATTTGTAATTTGATCCTTTAAATTTTCTATTATTGGATGTTCAACAGCTACAACCATGTATGTTGCTCCAAAAATCGTATCTGGTCTTGTTGTATAAACTTTAATTTTTTCTTCAGAGTCCTTTATAGAAAAATTTAATTCGCAACCATAGGATCTTCCTATCCAATTAATTTGTTGAGATTTTATTTTGTCCGGATAATCTACTTCATCTAAATCATCAATTAATCTATTTGCATATTCAGTTATTTTTAACATCCATTGGTTTTTTACTTTATGAACAACTTCTGTGCCACAACGTTCACAATTTCCACCAACTACTTCTTCATTAGCTAATCCAACTTTACAAGATGGACACCAATTAATAGGCATTTCTTTTTTATAAGCTAATCCTTTTTCAAACATTTTTATAAAGATCCATTGTGTCCATTTGTAATAATTTGGATCTGTTGTATTTATTTCTCTATCCCAATCAAAAGATAATCCTATCGATTTTAATTGAGCTTTAAATCTTTGTATATTTTTTTCAGTAATTATTGCAGGATGAATTTTATTTTTTATAGCATAATTTTCTGCCGGTAATCCAAAGGCATCCCATCCCATTGGATATAATACATTATATCCTTGCAATCTTCTTTTCCTAGATACAATATCTAAGGCTGTATATGGTCTAGGATGGCCCACATGAAGTCCCTCTCCTGATGGATAAGGAAATTCTATTAAAGCATAAAATTTCTCTTTGTTTTTATCAATTTCAGTTTTAAATGGTTTAAAATCATCCCAATGTTTTTGCCATTTTTTTTCTATGGCATTAGGATTGTAATTTTCCATAATTTCCTCCTCAAAATAAAAAACTTCCATCTCTATTAAGAGACGAAAGTTAAATTCGCGGTACCACTCTTATTGGTTTATACCCTCTTTAATACATTTATCGATGTCCCGTTTAAGTATAATATAGACAAGTTCGGTATTTAGACTATACTGTATTTCACCAAACTACAGCTCTCTATAAAAGTCCTTCTACTTAGTAATTCTATAAACTTAAAATATTTAATCTACAAAATTATACCATTAGAATTATAATAAATCAATTATTCCAATTCTTCTTTCAATAGTTCTTGCAATATCATTAGTTCGTCTTTTGTAAAAGTAACACCTTTACTCATTCTAGTATGATCTGGGTTCCATTCCCTTATATCATACTTAGGTTCTCTTTCACTCCAACTAACTAAATTAAGCTCTTTTCTCCATCCTTTTGCATTTTCAGAAAGAATGCCTAAATTTTCTACAATTTCAAATTTAAATTCTGCCATAGTTCCTCCTACATAATATAAGTATCTTCTTTTTCTGGTATTGACATTAAAAATATATCATTAATTTCTTTAATTAGCTTATCAAGCTTATCAATATTTTTATAAATATTCTCTTTGATTTTATTTAATCTTATATCTTCTTCTTTATTTTCTTTTTCCAACTTTTTAATAGAATTCTCTAAAATGTCTTGTGAAATATTTCCGTTTGATATATTTTTATTAAATATATCATAGGAAATTTCTTCATAAAGCCTTAATAATTTATCATTTTTATTTTTATATGCTAGCTCTGCTTTATTATATAATTCTTTAATGAATTTTTTGTCATCTTTATACAAATCTTCATATAAAAGATATTTAATATTTACAAATATTTTTTTTAAATTTTTTGAATTATTAATAGTATTGGATTTTAAAAAATCGTTACATATATATTCATTTTTTACAATGTAATCAATATATGGCAGCCAATTTGGTACATCTATATTTTTATTTACACTTAAATTTTGAGCTATTTCAATTTCTCTTAACTTTAATAAAATATATTTTTCTTTTAAATGCTTTCTTACTTCTAAATTATTTAATTCTTTTTTACTTTCAGATTTTTTCTCTAAATCATATATTTTTATTCCTAGTTCTACTAATAATTTATCTATACATAATTCCATTTCATCCCAACTTTCAATAAATATTTTAACATTAATAATATAAAATACAAGCTATGGCATAGAAGTTTTTAATATGATAAAATCTTATGATAAGAGGTGAATTATGAAAAAAAGAAATAAAATTATAAGAATTGTTTCATTTCTACTTGTTTTATCGATGTTAATTCCAGTAATTTATTCTTTAGTACTACTATGATTATAAAAGAAATAAACTTTAACGATCATAAAGATCAGTTTGATATAATTTTAGAAAACAAAAAAATATTTCATGCTAATTATAAACTATACAATGAGTTAAATTTATACAGAGGAAAGGAGCTTTCCTCTGACGATTTAAAACAATTAATAGAATATGATAATTTTACTAATTTATTATCAATATCCATTAATTTTATTAGCTATAGAATAAGAACAGAAAAAGAAATTGTCAATAGACTAAAAAAAGAAAAGGCAACAGAAGTAGAAATTGAAAATATTGTTTCTTATTTGAAAAATTTAAATATGATTGATGATCTTTCTTTTACAAAAGTATTCTACAACAATAAATCACAAGTTAATAAATGGAGTTCTAAAAAAATAAAATATGAATTATATTTAAAAGGTATTTCAAATGAAGTTTTTGACAATGTCATTGAAGATACTTATGAAACAGATTTTAATAATGCTGTTCATATAATTAAGAAAAAATATAATATATGGAAAAACAAGTATGATAAATATAAATTAAAAAATAAAATTTACTCCACTTTATCTCAAAAGGGGTTTTCATATGATATTATCACTGCTGTAATCGAGGAATTTCATGATTAATTATGTATATATCCTTAGGTGTAAAGATGGTTCTCTATATACTGGTTGGACAACTAATTTAAATAAAAGAATTGAAACCCACAATAAAGGACTAGGGGCTAAATATACTAGAGGGCGAATTCCTGTAGAGTTAGTTTATTTCGAATCTTTTGACAATAAAAGTGAAGCTTTAAAAAGAGAAATTAAAATAAAAAAATTAACCAAACAAGAAAAACTTAAACTAATATTAAAAAAGGAGAATTAATTCTCCTTTTTTAATATTAGTTTTCAAAAACGTCTATTTCATCACCAATTTCTTTTTTGTTAATAAAAACAGCTATACAGCCTGGTCCTGTATGTGCTGATATAGTTGATCCAATATTTCCAACTATTATATTCTCTGCTCCCAGCTCATTTGATATCATGTTTTTTAATTCTAATGCATTTTCTAAAAAGTCAGAATGAACTATGGCCATTGTTTGAGTTTTAAATAAATTATTATCTGCAATATCCTCTTTTATTTTGGATATTATTTTCCTATAAACCTGTTTTAAGCCTCTTCCCTTGTCTATTGGAATCAATTTACCATTACCCTTATCCACTGTTAGCATAGGCTTAATATTTAACATTCCGCCTAATATCTTTTGTGTGGCTGTGACTCTGCCACCTCTATATAAATATTGCATATCATCAACTGTAAAATAATGTTCTACATTATCAGCTAAAAATTTAATTTTATCCACTATATATTTTGAATCAAAGCCATTTTTTACTAATATTGCTGCTCTAATCGCAACAAGTCCAATTCCCAACGATGCACAATTACTATTTATTACATCAATTGATGCTTCTGGATATTCTTTAAGAATATCATTCATAGCTAAAACACCTGAATTATAACAACCGGATATACCAGCTGATAGAGCAATATATACAATTTCATTTCCTTTTTCTATTTCTTCTTTAAATTTATTATAAAACTGATCATATGTTACTTGAGATGTAGTGAAAACCTCTCCTTGTTTCATCCTATCAGTCAATTCTTTTGAAGTAATATCAACTCCATCACTATATTCCTTATCTCCAGAAATAACCGTTAGTGGAAGCATAATTAAATCATACTTTTCTACTAGTTCTTCCGGTATATCACTACCTGAATCTACAATTACTTTTAATGCCATTAAATCACCTCTATGTTAATATCAATTAATTTTAGTATACCATACATATGATACCTTTGAATAATATTAAAATCCTTTGGGTTTTAGTATATTGTTGACCGATTATTTTACTTAAAGTATAATTATAGTATTATTTTTCAGGAGGAAATTAATGTATAATCTTGTAATTCCCAAAAATTATAAGTCTGATTTAAACTTATTAGAAACACAAAAAGCTATAAAATTAATAAAAGATTTTTTCGAGTCCAGACTTGCTAGTACTTTAAATTTAACTAGGGTTTCAGCGCCTCTATTTGTCGAGTCTAACCTTGGTATAAACGATAATTTAACTGGTGTTGAAAAACCTGTAAGTTTTTATGTTAATCAAGAATGTGGAAAAACTCAATTAGAAATTGTTCAATCACTGGCTAAATGGAAACGAAATGCTCTAAAAGAATATAATATTCCAATAGGCAGTGGTATATATGCAGATATGAATGCAATAAGAGCTTCTGAAACCTGTGATAATACTCACTCTTACTATGTTGATCAATGGGATTGGGAAAAAACTATAGATGATAAAGATCGAACAGAAATTTTTTTAATTCAAACCGTTAGAACCATATATCAAGTTTTATTGGATACTCAGGTTATGTTGAAAAAACACTATCCTAAATATAATCCGGTTTTACGTGATACTATTAGTATAGTTACAAGCCAAGATTTAGAAAATAAGTACCCGAGCCTATCTCCAGAGGAAAGAGAAAAACAATATTGCAAAAAATATGGCTCAATGTTTTTAATGAAAATTGGAAACAAACTTAACTCTGGAAAACCTCACGATGTTAGATCTCCAGATTATGACGATTGGAATTTAAATGGAGACATTATAGTTTGGAATCCAATTTTAAATGATGCTCTTGAATTATCCTCTATGGGAATAAGGGTAAACTCTGAAGTATTAAAAAAACAATTGGAAATATCAGATAATCTTAACAGATTAAATTTTGAATTTCATAAAAATTTAATTGCAAATAACTATCCACAAGCTATAGGTGGAGGAATTGGTCAATCAAGACTATGTATGCTTTTTTTGCAAAAAGCACATATTGGAGAAGTTCAGGCTAGTGCATGGCCAAAAGAAATGATAGAAGAATGTAAAAAAAACAATATAAATTTATTATAAGCTCTGTTAATAGAGCTTATTTTTTATAATTAATAGAATAAAATCGAAATTGTTGTATAATAGTAGTATAAGCTAAAATAAGTAGAGGTATATATTATGATTAGATTTATCGTAGTGTCAGATTCAACTGGCGAAACTTGTGAACAAATTATTAATGCTTCTATAGCTCAATTTGATGTTGAAGAAAAAGTTTTTGAACGATTTTCTCATATTAGAGATATCGTTTCTTTAAATAAGATTTTTGATAATATTAAAGATATAAAAAATACCTTGATTTTTTATTCATTAGTTGATGAAAACTTAATTGAAGCAATGAAAAAAAACTGTGATTTAATTGGTATTACCGGTGTAGATGTCTTAACTTCATCAATTATCGCTATAGAAAGATTATTAGGTCAAGAACCTAAAACAAGGCCTGGTGCCTTAAGAAGTCTAGATGCTCAATATTTTAAAAGAGTAGATGCAATCGATTTTGCTGTTAGATATGATGATGGTAAAGATCCAAGAGGAGTCCTTTCAGCAGATATTACTATTTTAGGAGTGTCTAGAACGTCAAAAACTCCCCTATCCATGTATTTAGCTAACAAGAATTATAAAGTAGCTAATATTCCTTTGGTTCCAGAAACACCTGTTCCAAAAGAAATATTTGAAATTCCTGCTAAAAAAATTATTGGACTTACTAATTCCCCAGAAAAACTAAATCTTATTAGAAAATCGAGATTGCAAGCATTGGGTCTTCCACCTAATTCTTCATATTCTAATATGGATAGAATATTATTAGAATTAGACCATGCACATTCTGTAATAAAAAAAATTGGATGTCCTATAATAGATGTTTCTGAAAGAGCTATTGAAGAGACTGCAGATATTATTATAAGACATCTTAAAAAAATAAATAACGAAATTTAGGAGTGAGAATATGACTAAGAAATATGTATATGACTTTAGTGAAGGTAACAAAGATATGAGAAACTTGTTAGGTGGCAAAGGTGCTAACTTAGCAGAAATGACTTGTTTAGGTTTATCAGTACCACCAGGATTCACCATTACAACGGAAGCTTGTAATCGTTACTATGATGAAAATGAATCCTTGTGGCCTGAATTACTAGAAGAAGTTGAAATGCATATAAAGGAAACTGAAAAGAAATTAAATAAAAAATTTTCCGATGAAAATAATCCTTTATTATTCTCAGTTCGTAGTGGAGCAGTATTTTCAATGCCTGGTATGATGGATACCATTTTAAATCTTGGCTTAAATGATAAATCTGTAATCGGCTTAGCTAATTCTACTAAAAATGAAAGATTCGCCTATGATTCTTATAGAAGATTTATACAAATGTTTGCTGATGTAGCTATGGATATTCCTAAAGTTCATTTTGAAACAGCTTTAGAGCAAATGAAAGAGGACAAAAAAGTAGATTTAGACAATGAATTAACAGCTGAGGATTTGAAAAAATTAGTTGATATTTATAAAAAAATATATGTTGAAGAAACTGGTAATGAGTTTCCTCAAGATCCTATGGTACAACTAAAGTATTCTATTGAGGCAGTTTTTAGATCTTGGAATAATCCTAGAGCTAATATCTATAGAAAACTACATAATATTGACAATACTCTTGGTACTGCTGTTAATATTCAATCTATGGTATTTGGTAATATGGGTGATACATCCGGTACTGGTGTAGCCTTTTCTAGAAATCCTGCAACTGGAGAAAATAAATTATTTGGTGAATACTTAATTAATGCACAAGGTGAAGATGTTGTAGCAGGAATTAGGACTCCTGAACATATTTCTACTTTACATGATGTAATGCCTGAAGTTTATGATGAATTTTTAAATACAGCAAATAAATTAGAAGAACATTATAAAGATATGCAGGACTTAGAGTTTACTATAGAAAATGGTAAATTATTTATTCTACAAACTAGAAGCGGTAAAAGAACTACTCAGGCTGCTTTAAACATTGTTGTTGATTTAGTTAATGAAGGTCTTATTTCTAAAGAAGAAGCAGTTATGCGTATTGAGCCTGATAGTTTAAATCAACTACTACATCCAAACTTTGATCCTGAACAATTAAAAAATGCACAATTAATTTCTAAAGGACTAGCAGCTTCCCCTGGTGCAGCTTCAGGAAAAATATACTTTAATGCTGAAGAAGCAGTAGAAGCTGCAAAAAAAGGTGATAAAGTTATTTTAGTTAGACAAGAAACCTCTCCTGAGGACATTGAAGGCATGATTTCTGCTGAAGGAATTTTAACTGCTAGAGGTGGTATGACTTCTCATGCAGCTGTAGTAGCTAGAGGAATGGGTAAATGTTGTGTAGCTGGAGCAAGTGAAGTAGTTGTTGATGAAGCACAAAAAATTATGAGATCTAACAACTTTGTTCTAACTGAAGGTGATGTTATTTCATTAAATGGAAATGATGGTTCAATATATTTTGGAAATGTAGATAAAGTAGAACCTGAATTATCCGGTAATTTTGAAATATTTATGAATTGGGTTGATGAAATTAGGAATATGAAAGTAAGAACTAATGCCGATTCACCTAAAGATGCTAAACAAGCTTTAAAATTTGGTGCAGAAGGAATTGGATTAACAAGAACTGAGCATATGTTCTTCAGTGACGAAAGAATTCCAGCTGTAAGAGAAATGATCTTATCAAAAACCACTGAACAAAGAAAAATTGCTTTAGACAAAATCAGACCTATGCAAGAAAATGATTTTTATGAAATATACAAAGTTATGGAAGATCTACCTGTTACAATAAGACTATTAGATCCACCATTACATGAGTTCTTACCTACAAATAAAAAAGATATTGAAAAATTAGCAAAAGATATGGGATTGTCATATGACGAAGTAAATGATACAGTTCAAGATTTACATGAAGTAAACCCTATGTTAGGTCATAGAGGTTGTAGACTAGCTGTTACCTATCCTGAAATTTATAGAATGCAAGCAAGAGCAATTATTACAGCTGCTTTAAGACATAAAAAAGAAGGACGAAATATTGTTCCAGAAATTATGATACCTTTAGTTGGTGATGTAAAAGAATTAATCTATGTAAAAAATGAAATAATAGATGAAATAAATACAATATTTGAAGAATATTCTGATAAAGTGGAATATTTAATTGGAACCATGATAGAAGTGCCTAGAGCTGCATTACTAGCTGACGAAATTGCTGAAGAAGCAGATTTCTTTAGTTTTGGAACTAATGATATGACTCAAATGGCCTTTGGTTTTTCAAGAGATGATGCCGGTAAATTCCTAGGAGAATATGAGGAAAAAGATATTTATCCAACAAGTCCTTTTGAAAGTTTAGACCAAAAAGGCGTTGGTAAACTATTGGAAATAGCTGTTGAGAAAGGTCTGAAAACCAATAAGAATCTACATCTAGGAATTTGTGGAGAACATGGCGGAGAACCTTCTTCAATAGAATTCTGTTATAATCTTGGATTGGATTATGTTTCATGTTCACCTTATAGAGTTCCAATTGCTAGACTTACATTAGCTCAAGCAACTGTAAAAAAACAAAATATTGATACTGGTCATATTGATAAATAAAAACTAAAAAAAAGGTTCAGTAATAATTTACTGAACCTTTTTATTTTACTATAAAAGTAGCCTTCTTTGTTCTTCTGGACTAATAATTGATAAATATGATACTGGAACATCAAAGACAGATATTGCCCCTTTTGTCCCCTCTTTATTTAACCTATATACAGCCCTAGCATAAGCAACATTTATTGCTGAAGTAAACTCTGGATTACTTCCTAAATCAAGTTTGAATTCATAGATTTGTTTTATGTTTTCAGAGGTTTTACCAATCCTCAAAACTCTTCCTCCATGGGGCATTCCACTATGATTTAGTTTTAATTCATCTTCTGATACAAAATTTACATAAGTATCATAGTCTGAAAAATAATTAGGCATAGATTTAATTTCATTCTCTATTTTATTCTTATCAGCTTCTTCTTCAACAACAACATAGCATTCTCTAATATGCTTATCTCTTGTTGTTAAATCCAATATATTTCCACTTTGAATTTCACTAATTACTTTCTCCACAGGAATTGTATATTGAACTGCATCTTTAACCCCTTCTATTTGTCTTATAGCATCTCCATGACCTTGGCTAACACCTTTACCCCAAAAAGTATAGGTTTCTCCTACAGGCATTATTGACTGAGAAAATAATCTATGAATAGAAAACAATCCTGGATCCCATCCTGTTGAAATTAATGATAAATTATTTCCTGATTTTGCTGATCCATCTATTTGAGAGAAATATTCCGGAATTTTAGCATGTGTATCAAAACTATCCACTGTATTGAAGTTTTTAGCTATTTCTGGGCCTTGTTTCCATAAATCAGTAGCTGAGCCACCACATAATATGCAAACGTCAATATCCCCCTTAAATTCCTCTAATTCACTAATGTTGTAAATATTTGAATCACTATCTATTTCGCTTTTATTTCTTCTAGTAAAAATACCCACTAACTCCATGTCCTTAGATAATTTTACTGCTTTTTCAGCACCTTTGCCAAGATTTCCATATCCAATAATTCCTATTTTAATTTTTTCCATAAAATCTCCATTAAAAATCAAATATATCTCTCATACTATATAAGTTATTTTCCTTTTCGATTATAAATTTACAAGCCTTTAAAGCTCCAAAAGCAAATATTTTTTTAGATTGAGCTTTATGGGTTACTTCTAATATTTCATCTTCTCCTGAAAATAATACCGTATGTTCACCAACAATGGTTCCACCTCTTACAGAATGAATACCAACTTCATTATTAGCTCTTTCTAAATTAGTACCTTCTCTGCCATATTTTTCTATTAATTCATTGTCTCTTCCTAGATTTACAGAATTAAATAGCATACGTGCAGTTCCACTAGGAGAATCTTTTTTTAATTTATGATGTTTTTCTATAATTTCTATATCAAAATCCAATAGTGATTTTGATAAGTTCTCTACAACTTTCAATAAAATATTTATTCCCAAACTCATATTTCCGGAAAATAAAATTGGAATATAATTTGAAGCATTTTCAATTTCTTCAACTTGTTTATCTGTATATCCTGTTGTGGATATTACTAAAGGTTTTTTGATTTTTATTGCATAATTCAAAATATCTGTTATTAAATTATGATTAGAAAAATCCAAAATTACATCACAATTTTCTTTAACATTTGAAAAATTTGAATAAATTGGATATTTATGATCTTTCCCATCATTTAATCCTATTCCTGCAACAATTTTAAAATCTTTAGATTCACTACAAATTTCCTCAACAGTTTTTCCCATACTACCTGTTGCACCAATTAATAATATATTCATATTACACCTTATAAAATTCCTACTTCTCTCATTGACTCAACTAATAATTCTTTAGTAGAATCAGATGCTTCGTATAGAGGTAATCTTAAACCTCCAACATCAAAACCTAAAATATTCATTGCAGCCTTTACCGGTATTGGATTTGCTTCTGCAAATAATGAATCAATAAATTTTTTATATTTAATTTGCAAAGCTGCTGCTTCTTTGGTTTTTCCTTCTAAATATAGATGAACCATTTGACTTGTTTCTTTAGGAATTATATTAGCTGAAACTGAAATAACTCCTACTCCTCCTACTGATAATAGAGGTACAACTACATCATCATTACCTGAATAAATCGCAAAATTCTCTCCACATCTACGAATTACTTCAACAGTATATGCTAAATTTCCAGTTGCATCTTTTAAACCAACTATGTTTTTATGTTTTGATAATCTTTCAATTGTTTCTGGAGCTATTGTCATTGCAGTTCTTCCAGGAACATCATACAGAATTATTGGAATATTTACAGCATTTGCAATAGCTAAAAAATGTTCTTCTAATCCTTTTTGAGATGTTTTGTTATAATAAGGAGTAACTTGTAATAAAGCATCCGCTCCTCTTTTTTCCGCTTCAACGCTTAAATTTATTCCATGTCTTGTATCATTACTTCCAGTACCTGCAATTACCGGTATTCTTTTATTAATTACATCTACTGCAAATTTTATTGTTTCTAAATGCTCATCATCTGTCATTGTAGAGGCTTCACCTGTAGTACCAGTAATAATAATTGCATCTGTTCCATTTTCTACATGAAATTCTAACAATTCTTCTAATTTTTCAAAATCAATTTCTCCATTATCTTTAAATGGAGTAACTATAGCAACTCCTGAACCTTTAAAAATCATTACACTCCTCCTTAAAGTCTACTTGCAATTAATTCAGCTATTTGTACAGTATTAGTTGCTGCACCTTTTCTGATATTGTCTGCTACACACCAAAAATTAATTCCATTATCTACACTAAAATCTCTTCTAATTCTGCCTACAAAAACCTCATCTTTTCCATTAGCTGTTTCTTCAAGAGGGTAGATCAAATTTTTAATATCGTCTTGTACTACTACTCCATCTGCATTCTTTAATAATTCAAATATGTCTTCAATTTCAAAAGGTTTTTCAAATTCTAGATTAACACTAACAGCATGAGAGTTCTTTATTGGTACTCTTACAGTTGTTGCAGTAACCTTAATAGAATCATCATTTAATATTTTTTGTGTTTCCTCTATCATTTTCATTTCTTCTTTTGTATATCCGTTATCTAAAAAAGAATCAATATGTGGTAAGCAATTTTTTGCTATTGAATAAGGGTAATTTTCACAAGTTCCATTTTCTAAATCTGCTACTCCTTTTACACCTGATCCAGAAACTGCTTGATAAGTATTATATATAATTCTCTTTATTTTGTATTTATCATGTAAAGGTCTTAATGGAACTACTGATTGAATTGTAGAACAATTTGGATTTGCGATAATACCATCATTCTTAAATGCATCTTCTCCATTTACTTCAGGAACAATCAAAGGTATGTCGTCATTCATTCTCCAAAAAGAACTGTTATCTATTACTGTTACACCTTTTTTAGATGCTATTGGAGCAAATTTTTCAGAAATAGTTCCACCTGCTGAAAATAAAGCAATATCAATATCTCTATCAAAAGACTCTTCATTTAATTCTTCAACTACATATTCTTTTCCCATAAATTCTACTTTTTGACCTGCAGATTTTTTAGATGAAAATAAATATAGATTGTTAATTGGAAAATCCCTATCTTTCAATACTTCCAATATTGTTCTTCCAACCATTCCTGTTGCACCGACTACCGCTAAATTAACTAATTTTCTTTCTTCCATTTTTGCCTCCATTATAAATTATATTCTTTTGCCAATATTTCAACTATATTCTTAACATTGAAGTCATCAATTACATATGAAATACTAATTTCTGATGTTGATACTTGATGAAATTCAATATTATTTTTAGATAATATTTCAAAAACTCTAGATGCTACACCTGCCTGAGTTCTCATTGCATTTCCTATTATTGAAACCTTACTAACATTTTCAATAAAGTTAAAATTAAGATTCATTTCTTTTAAGATTTCCGATACTATAATTTTATTATCATTAGTTGTTGTAAATGAAATTAAATAATTATTATCAGAAAACTTGTTTTGACTTATTATATCTATATTTACATTTTTATTACCTAATTGTACGAAAATATTATTTATTTTTTCTGTATTTTTAGTTTTTAACTCTATATTAACTAAAAGAATATTATCAATTACTGAAATATTCGTAATACTATTTTTTTCCATATTATTTCCTTCTCCTCTGATTACTGTTCCAACTACATCATTTGTATTTAATGCTATATACAGAGGTACTTTATATTTCCATGCTAACTCTACACTACGAGGTTCTATAACCTTTGCACCTAAATTGGCCATTTCCAATGTTTCTTCATAAGATAGATAATCTAACTTTCGAGCTTTGCTAAATAGTCTTGGATCTACAGTGTATATTCCCTTTACATCTGTATAGATTTCACAAGAAAAATTTAATTTCGCTGCAAGTGCAACTGCAGATGTATCTGAACCGCCTCTACCTAATGTAGTAATATCTCCTACTTCATTTACTCCCTGAAATCCGGCTACAATTACTATATTGCCTTCTTCTAAGTAATTTTCGATTTTATTTTTATCTATATCTCCTATTTTACTTTTCATATGGTGCCCAAAGGTTTTTATTCCAGCTTGCCAACCTGTTAGAGAAATAACTTCCTCTCCCTTTGAAGCCAACGCCATAGCCAATAACGAAATAGTCACTTGCTCACCTGTAGATAAAAGCATATCCATTTCCCTTTTACTAGGATTTTCATTTATTTCTTTAGACATGGATATTAAATTATTTGTGGTTTTTCCCATTGCAGATACAACTACAACGATGTTTTTAAATTTCTTTTTTCTTTCAACTATCCTATCTGCAACTTCATTGATTTTCTTTGGATTAGCTACTGATGAACCTCCATATTTCATAACAACCCCAGTTGTAAAATTACTCAACATCTACATCCTCTCTAATTATGTCTTCATAGGTTTGTCTTCTAACAGCTAATTTTACCTTGTCTTTATTTATAAATACCATGGCTGGTTTTTCAATTCTATTGTAATTACTACTCATAGAATATGTATAAGCTCCTGTAGAAGATATTAATAATAAATCATTTTCCTCTGCTTTTGGTAATGGACAATTTTCTATTAAAATATCCCCTGATTCACAACATTTTCCAGCTATTGTATAGTTATTGGTATTTTTATTATTAGCTTTATTAGCTATAATTGCTTCATATTTAGCTTGATAAAGAGCTGGTCTTGGATTGTCTGTCATGCCACCGTCTACAAAAATATAATCTTTTCCGCCGTAAGTTTCTTTTATACCGCCAATTCTATAAAGTGTTGAACCACTATTTGAAATTAAAGATCTACCAGGTTCAATATCAACTCTTTTTAGATTTAAATCAAATTTTTTATCTAATTTTTCTATTTTAGAAATAAATTCTTTCAAAAATTTTTCTAGCTTAAATGGTTTGTCCTCCTCGGTGTAATATACTCCAAATCCGCCACCTAAATTTAATTCCTTTACCTTAATATTTAATTTTTCATTTATTTTTTTAGTAAATTCCATCATAGTTTCTGCTTCTTTAAAAAAGGATTCTTTTTCGAATATTTGAGAGCCTATGTGGCAATGAAACCCTTCAAATATTAAATTTTCACAATCTACAATCTCTTTTACAATACTATATATATTTTCATCAAAAATAGATTCTCCAAATTTTGAATCTAATTTTGTAGTTTTTATATATTCATGAGTATGAGCATCAATTCCCGGATTTACTCTTAATAAAACCTTCTGTTTTTTTTCTGTATCTTCAAGTAATTCTTTTAATCTACGAATTTCATCTTTATTATCTATTACAATAGTTCCTATATTATTTTCAATAGCTAACTTTAACTCTTTTTTTAACTTATTATTTCCATGAAAGTATATTTTATCTTTAGGAAAATTTGCTTTTAAAACAGTATACAGCTCTCCACCACTTACTACATCAATAAATAGATTTTCTTCTTTTATAACTTTAGCCATGTATATATTCAACATAGCCTTTGATGCATATATAACTCTTGTTTCAATATTTTTACTAGAAAAATTATTCAAGTATTTATTTGCTTTTTTTCTAAAATCATCTTCATCTATTATAAATAATGGTGTATCATATTTTTCAGCCAAATACTTACATGATATTTCTCCAATATAAAGTTCATTGTCCTTAATATTCATATTTCCTAATAATTTCATATAATGTCTCCTAATATTTGTATAAAAAAAACTATGAGCAAAAGGCACTCATAGTTAAAAACTTTCCTTCTGCCCTCAATATATAAAGTCCTCCAATAAAGAAATGGGCGTATCTTTATTGACAGTTCTATACTTGTTCAGCATAGCCCCAACACTTTCGTATTTCGGCAATTTAACCTTTCGTTTCCTACTAATTTAAACTGCGGCCTCTTTATATACTGATTATTATATTAAAATTAGAATAACAGATGTTCAATAATTTGTCAAATTACTTTCTGCTTTTATTATGCCAAATTTATATTTGAACAAATCCAACTTTTCTATAAACCTTTCTTAATGTTTTACTTGCTAATCTTCTAGCTTTCTCTGCTCCATTTCTCATAACATCCTCTAAATATGCCTTATCCTTAATTAATTTATAATATTCATTGTGAATAGGCTCCATTTTATCTGCAATTAATTCTCCTAAATCAGCTTTAAACTTAGAGTAGTTTTCATTTTTATATCTATTTAAAATTATTTCAATAGATTCTTCAGAAAAAGCACTATATATATTTATTAAATTCTTTAAACCTTTTTGCTCATCTGAATAATTAAATTCACCAAGTGAATCGGTTACAGCTCTTTTAATCTTTCTAATTATTGTATCCCTATCATCAAGCATTGAAATATAACTATTTATATCCGAATCGGATTTTGACATTTTAAACTCTGGGTTTTTCAAGCTATAAATTTTCCCAATTTCTTTTTGAATTAAATTTTCCGGCACTTTAAAAGTATCACTATATTTATTATTAAACCTAATTGCTAAATCCCTAGCTAATTCCATATGCTGTCTTTGATCTTCACCAACTGGAACAAAATCTGTCTGGTACAATAAAATATCCGCTGCCATTAGTACAGGATAAGTAAATAAAGCAGAATTTAAATTTTCTTCAGACTTACTTGATTTATCTTTAAACTGAGTCATTCTACTTAATTGACCCATATATGAAATTGAGTTTAACACCCAGCATAACTCTGCATGTGCTGAGACATGAGATTGTACAAAAATTGTAGTTTTTTCAGGATCTAAGCCTGTTGCTAAATATAACGCTAATACTTGATAAGTTCTTTGTCTTAAATCTTTTGGAATTTGAGGTACAGTTATTGAATGCATATCTACTATAGAATAAATAGCATTGTATTCCTCTTGTAATTTAGAAAAATTTTTAATAGCTCCTAAATAATTACCAATCGTTAAATTTCCAGATGGTTGTACTCCACTAAAAACAATTTTTTTTTCCATAATTCCTCCTAAAATAAAAAAACGTCTTCTAATAATAATAGAAGACGAATAACTCCGCGGTGCCACTTCATTTGCATTTGCCACTTAAAACTTTGTAAAGTAAGTTAAACTTTTGAATTATAGTCAAGCCCATTCATCAGTTCTCTCATATTGGGCTCCCACCTTTCCCAACTCGCTACAAATTAATCCCTGACTACTATTTTGACATTCAAATATTTATAACAAAATAAAACATAAATAATTAAAATAAAAAGCCCGTAAATCGGGCAAGTGACCAGAAAATAAGCCGTGTTCTGTTTTAGATAATCATCTGTCTAGACTAAATGTTACCAAATAGTTCAAGCGATCTACCTTAGGAGTGACGAGCAGCCACATATAATCCTACTTGATCTTGCACTGAATGGGGTTTACATAGCCATATAGTCACCTACATGCTGGTAAGCTCTTACCTTACCTTTCCACCCTTACCAAAAATTGGCGGTATCTCTCTGTTGCACTTTCCTTAGGGTCGCCCCCACTGGACGTTATCCAGCATTCTGCTCTATAGTGCACGGACTTTCCTCGTATTAACGCGATTATCTTTTCTACTCACATAATAATTATAACATATTTTATAATATTTTTCTCATAGATTTATCATAGTAAAATCTTGTAACTTTAATATTAAATTTTTCTTGAAAATCATAATATAATTTTTCTAAAATAAATTTTTCTGAAATATAATGACCTAAATCTATTAATAACAAGCCATTATCAATTGCAAATTCCGCATTATGATATTTAATATCACTAGTAATTAGTAAATCTAATTTTAATTTTAATGCTTCTGGAATTTCAGAAGCACCTGAACCACCTATAAAACCTATACTATTAATTTTTCTATTAAAATCACCATATACCAATAAATTATCTTCTACAATTTTACTCTTTAATAAGTTTAAAAATTCTTGTCCATTTATGGAAGGAATAGTTCCAAACCTTCCCAAACCAATTTTTTCATTAAAATCTTTAGGTACTATTGGCTTAATATTGTTTAATTCAAATAAATTCGCTAGAGCATCACTAACTCCACCATCTATATAATCTAAATTAGTGTGGCTGCTATATATTGAAATATTATTTTTTATAGCCATTTCAAGAGCTTTTCCAAAATTAGTATTAAGATCCAATGATTTAATTGGATTAAAAAAAACTGGATGATGAGTAAATATTAAGTTACATGAATTTTTTACAGCATACTCAACTACATTAATGCTAAAATCCAATGACAATGTTATTCCTTTTAAAATATTCTCTTTATTTCCAAGTTGAAAACCTGAATTATCCCATTCATCTTGAATATCTAAAGGAACTACTTTTTCATATTCATTAATGAATTCTTTAATTTTCAATTAAATCCCTCACTTCAGAGTAATATAGTATCTCTTCTTCTAGTTCAAGAATTCTGTTATTTAAATTAGGGTTTTTAATAGCTTTTAAATCTTTTATTAAATTTTGATTAATTTCTATTAATCTATTTAATTGTTCATATAATGATTTCGATTTTTTTTCTATTAAAAATTTACCAAATTCATATTCATACTTATGTTCATATTTTTCCAATCCAACTTCTGTTTTTATGATTTGATAATATTTGTCATTTTCAAATAAATCGTCCTCTTCAATAATTTTAAATCCATTTTCATGTAAAAATCTTCTAAGTTCATAAAGACTATTATTGGCTTGTAATATTAGATTATTAGCTGATTTAGCTATATTTAAATCCTTTTTTAATATATCGATAATTAATAGTCCTCCCATGCCGGAAATAACTATTGTATCCATTTCAAAGGGTTTATACTCACTTAACCCATCAGAAACCCTTGTTTCAATATTATCTAACAAATAACTACTATTTAATTTTTCTATTAATTTATATAGAGATTTTTGGCTTATGTCAGAAGCGATAATTTTTTTAGAAATTTTTTTCTCAGACAAAAATATAGGTATCAACCCATGGTCAGTACCTATATCTGCTACAATGGAATTATTATCAATCATATTCAATATCTTCATTAGTCTATATTGTTGCATTTTTTACTCCAAGAAATCTTTAAGTTTTTGACTTCTACTAGGATGTTTCAGTTTTCTTAAAGCTTTTGCTTCAATTTGTCGTATTCTTTCTCTAGTTACATTAAACTCCTTACCTACTTCTTCTAAAGTTCTAGGTGTTCCATCAGTTAAACCAAACCTTAACTCTAAAACCTTTCTCTCTCTATCATTTAATGTTCCTAATATTTCATTTAATTGTTCCCTTAACATTGTAAAATTAGCTGCTTCATCAGGAGCAATAGCAGTTTCATCTTCTATAAAATCTCCTAAATGACTATCTTCTTCTTCTCCAATAGGAGTTTCTAACGATACAGGTTCTTGAGCAATTTTTCTTACTTCCCTAACCTTTTCAACTTCTATTCCCATTTCCTTGGCAATTTCTTCATTTGTTGGATCTCTTCCAAGTTCTTGAATAAGCTGTCTTTCAATTCTTACTAATTTATTAATAGTTTCAACCATATGAACTGGTATTCTTATAGTCCTAGCTTGATCAGCTATAGCTCTTGTTATAGCTTGACGTATCCACCATGTAGCATAAGTTGAAAATTTAAATCCTCTTTTATAGTCAAATTTTTCTACAGCTTTCATCAAGCCTAAATTACCTTCTTGAATTAGATCTAAAAACTGCATACCACGACCAACATATCTTTTTGCAATACTTACAACTAATCTTAAGTTTGTTTCTGCTAACCGTTTTTTAGCATAGTTATCTCCTGCTTCCATTCTTTTTGCTAAATCAACTTCTTCTTCGGCAGTTAATAGAGGTATTTTCCCAATTTCCTTTAAGTACATCTTCACAGGATCATCTACGTTTAGTCCCTTTATATTTGATAAGTCATCAACTTTTATTTCAACTTCTTCTGAAGGTTCATCTTTTTCATCTTCTTCGTCTGCATCATCTTTTAAATCTTCATCGTCATCTAGGTTTTCTTTTTCAATATGGGCTCTGTCTTTTACTAGTTCTATATTTTCCTCTACTAGTTTTTTTTCAATATCTTCAATATCTTCTTCTGATAATTCTGAATAGGATTCAACTGCTTTAAACTGCTCTTCTGTAATCAAACCATCATTATCTGAAGCAAGACTAATTAATTCTTCAATAATATCTTTCTTTATTTCATCTATTTCTATACTTATTTCATCAAAATCTTTAATTGAATTATTGTCACTCATGATGAAACCTCCTGATTAAGTCATCTTTTTTATATCTATATCTAGTTTAAATATATCCATTGCAAGCTTATTGTAAACATTTTTTAATTCATCACTTAATTTATCATAATCTTCTAACAGAATAAACTGGGATTTTAATATTTCTCTTTCTATAATTAATTTATTTTTTTCCATGCTTTTTATATAATTTTCAGCATTATCGTTATTTAAATAATAATTATAATCCTTTACTTTAAAAACTGCATCAAATATTAACTTTGTTTTATCATCTATATTAAAATCATAAATTTGATCTTTTATTGATTTTTCTGAATTATAATCAATCTTTTTAACTATATCTAAAGTCTTAGTCCAAAATTCAGTTTTTTCACTTAGAAATTTTGATACTTCTATAATGTCTTCTGAAATATTAGGATTAAAAATAATATAACGTAAGGATTCTAATAAGATTTTTTTATATCCTTTATCGGATTGGTTTTTTACAACTTGCTTTTTTGTCTTTACATCTATAGTTTTAGTATTTAAAATCTTATTAATTTCATATTGTAAATTATCCCTATCTAATGATAAATCATCTGAAAATCGATTAATATATTCATCTCTAATCAATTTACTTTCGATTTCAGCAAGTAGTTCTGTTAATTTGTTTAAAAAAATCACCTTTTGATCTATATCATTTAAATCATATTCATTTATTAAATTATTATACTTATATAAAATAGGATTTAATGAGTTTTCTAATAATTGATTAAATGAGTCTCTTCCATATTTCTTCAGATAATCATCCGGATCTAAACCATCTGGAATTTTTACAATATTTGGAGAAATATTAATACTTCTAAATATCTCCAAAGCTCTTTCTGCTGCATTAATACCCGCTTCATCGCCATCATAACAAATGTACACATTTTTAGTATACCTAGATATTAATTTAGCTTGTTCTATTGTCAAGGATGTTCCTAAACTTGCTACACTATAATCTATTCCATAATTTGATAAAGAGATTACATCCATATAACCTTCAACTAAAATTACCTTGTTTTCTTTAGAAACATTTCTTAAATTCATTACACCATAAACATTGTTGCTTTTATGATAAACTAAACTTTCTGGTGAATTAATATATTTAGCCCTATCATCAACTAAGGTTCTTCCACCAAAACCTATTATGTTTTTTCTTAAATCTATAATAGGAAAAATTAATCGATTTCTATATGCATCATACAAGGAATTATTTCTTTTAGATTGTTTCACTAAACCTAATTCTAGTAGATCTTCAATTTTAAAACCCTTTTTTAACATATAATTTAGTAGATCTTGGGATTTTTCTGTAGCATAACCTATCATGAATTTATTAATTAATTCTTTTTTTAATCCCCTTTCCACTATATATTTTTTAGGTATTGGATTTGTTAAAAGATTATGAAAGAAAAAAAGTTTTGCTTCATTATTTATTGCATATAGTTTTTTTCTATGTTCATATAATTCTTTATCAACTTTTCCTGTCTCTATGAATATTCCTAATTTATCAGCTAGAAACTGAATTGCTTCAGGATAGGATAAATTTTCTTTTTTCATAATAAAGGAAATAGTATCTCCACCTTCACCACAACCAAAACAATGAAATATTCCTTTTTGACTAGATACTGTAAATGAAGGTGTTTTTTCGTTATGAAATGGACATAGTCCAATATAATTATTTCCAGATTGCTTTAAATCTACATACTCTGAAATAATATTGACTATATCTAATTGATCTTTTATTTCATCGATTTTATCTTCTGGAATATATGCCAATATTTACCTCCTAAATTGTCCACTGTTTAGGTACAAATAAATCCATATATTTATGAATTGCGAAAGTATCTGTCATTCCTGCAATGTAATCTGTAATTATCTCATCTTTAGAAGAATATTTTAAATCTTCACTCTTTTTATAAATATCTATATGATCTTTAGGCAGCTTATTAAAATTATTTTTATAATAAGCATAAAGATTTTCAATTATTCCCTTTGCTTTAACTTCATCATTTTTAACTTTTGGATTAAAATAAACTCTGTCAAACATAAATTGTCTTAATTCGTTCATTTTCTCGTTTTTATCACTAGACATCTCTATATTATTTTTCAAATAGCTGTTAATTATAATATCATTTACCAAGGTATTAATTCTAATACTAGAAGTCCTACCTAGAACATTTGAAATATCTTTTGGTATATCTTCTTCACTTAGAATTCCAGCTCTAATGGAATCATCAATATCATGATTAATATATGCAATTCTATCTGCAAATTTTATTATTTTACCTTCCATTGTTTTTGAAATTTGGCTACCTGTATGGTTAGCTATTCCATCTAACACATCTTCAGTTAAATTTAAACCAAATCTTTCTTTTGTGTTTTCTAATAATTCTACCACTCTTACAGAATGTAAATAATGTTTAAAACCAGAAGGATTTAATTCATTTAAAACTTCTTCTCCCATATGTCCAAAAGGCGTATGACCTAAGTCATGACCTAAAGCTATAGCTTCGGTTAGGTCTTCATTTAATCTTAAGGCTCTTGCAATAGTCCTTGCTATTTGAGCTACTTCAAGTGTATGAGTTAACCTGGTTCTGTAGTGGTCTTTTTCAGGGGAAATATAAACCTGTGTTTTATGTTTCAATCTCCTAAAGGATTTGGAATGAATAATTCTGTCCCTATCCCTTTGGTATGCTGTTCTTATGCTATCTTGTTTTTCAGGTCTTCTTCTAGTTGCAAATTTACTTTTAGCAGCAAATTCAGTTAAAAACTTATCTTCAAAATTTTCTTGATCTATTCTGTTATACATGGAGTACCTTTCTAAGATAAATTATAAAAGAGTGTATCAAATAAAAAAGATAGAGAATACTCTACCTTTTTTTATTAATTTTATTCTTCAGTATTTTTATTTAGTTCTGCATCTAAAATCTCACCTAAATTATGTTCTAGTTCTTGATTTTCATATTCAGGCATTCTATCTTCTTTAGGTTTTTTAGCTTTTTTTGGCTCTGGCCTTTCTGGCATTTCAGGTTTTTCTAAAGTTTCTTTTATACTTAATGCAATCCTCTTAGTTTCAGGATTGATATCTAATATTTTTACTTGTATCTTATCCCCAATGTTTAATTCATCTGAAGGCTTTTCTACATGTTCATAACTTATTTGTGAAACGTGTACTAATCCTTCAACTCCTTCTTCAAGACGTACGAAAGCTCCAAAATCCAATAGATTAACAACTTCACCTGTTACAATATCTCCAACATTATTATTTTCCATAAATAATTCAAATGGTTTTTTAGTAAGTTGTTTTAACCCTAAAGATATTCTGTTCTTTTCCTTGTTAGCTCTAAGTACTTTTACTTCGATTTCATCACCAACTGTTAATACATCTGAAGGATGTTTGATTCTCCTCCATGAAATATCAGAAATATGAATTAATCCATCAATTCCACCAACATCTACAAAAGCTCCAAAATCCGTTAATCTTTCAACTCTACCAGGTAATATTTTATCTACTTCAATATTTTCCCAAGCTTTGTCTATTCTTTCTCTTTCTGCAGCTTCTTCTATTTGTCTTCTTGATAAAACTAATCTTCTCTTCTTTTCATCTATACTTATAATTTTACATTCTAATGTTTGACCAACATATGGTGATAAATCTTTTACATAAGAAGTAGTTATTTGAGAACCAGGAATAAAAGCATTGATACCAAGTACAGAAGCTAGCAAACCACCTTTAACTTCTTTTATAACTTCAGCATTTACTGTTTCATCATTTTCATAAATTTCTACGAGTTTTTTCCAGTTTTTCAACCCTTCTACCCTTCTCGTAGATAAAACTACGTTACCTTCACCATCGTCAAGTTTTATTACATATACTTCAATTTCTTGACCTTCTGTGAAAAGATCTTTAGGTTTTTTATCTGGATCAGTTGATAATTCATCTAACTTAATTATCCCATCTGAACTATAACCTATATTAACCATAACTTCATTGTCAGTAACATAAATAACGCTACCTTTAACAACATCTTTAGGGTAAATCTTAGTTATACTTCCTTCCACTTGCTCCATAAACTCGTCTTTGCTGTAATTATCCATTACTTGAACAACCTCCTCAATTATCCATTCAGGTGTAGACGCACCTGCGGTAATCCCTATTTTTTTATATTTCAATACTTCTTGTAAAGATAAATCATTTACTGTCTCAATTCTAAATGAATTTTTACAATGCTTCTTGGACAATTCATAGAGTTTGTTAGTATTTGAACTCGTTTTTCCTCCAATAACAATCATTGCATCTACTTGTTTAGATAATTCTATTGTTGACTGTTGTCTTAGTTTTGTAGCATTGCATATTGTATTTTTTATCACTACATTAGTATTACTTCTATCTATTATATCAGATAATTTCAAAAATTTCTCTATTAAATTTGTTGTTTGGGATATAATATATAAATTTTTTTTATTTTTTATTCTTTCTGCCTCTTCTATACTGTTTATTACAATAGCATCAGTTGAAATTTGACCACATATTCCAATAATTTCCGGATGATTCTTATCTCCAATTATTACAATAGTGTAACCTTCATCTTCTGCTTTCTGTATTTTTTTGTAAATAGACAATAGAATTGGACATGTTGCATCTATAAGATTATACCCATTTTTTATAATTTCATTTTTTTTCTCTAATGTTTCACCATGACTTCGAATAACTAAATTTTCATTGGTGTTTGTTTCTTTTATTTCATCTAAAACATTTAACCCCTTTTCCTTTAATCTTCCAACTTCTTGTTCGTTGTGTATTAACAATCCTAAAGAATTTGTTTTTACAGTACTGTCTAAAGCTTTTTCCGTTATATCAATGGCTCTTTTTACTCCAAAACAAAATCCTGCATTTTTAGCAATATATATTTCCATAATTACTCCGATAAATCATATATTTCATTATAAGCTGCTAAAGTAATAGTTCTATTTTTTAGTTCTTTAGGAACTTCTAGAAATTTATCAATTTTTACTATAGGCTTATAAGTAACTTTCACCTTCCTAAATATTTTGTATTCCGTCTCTATATGGACAGGAAGTATATCTGAATTAGCTCTATTAGCCATCATACCTATTCCATCTTTCACATTGTTTTTATCAATAGTATTTACTCTAGTGCCTTCCGGGAAAATACCTAAGACCTTATCTTCTTTTAATATTTTCAAAGATTGTTTTATGCTTTTTAAATCAGCCTTTTTTCTATCGACTGGAAATGCTCCAACTTTATAAAATAGTTTACCTATAATAGGTATTTCAAACAATTCTTTTTTTGCCATAAAGTGAATCTGTCTATTATAAGTTATGGCTAGAATTAATGGATCTAATATACTTATGTGATTTGAGCAAATAATAAGCTTTTCTCTTGTATTTATATTTTCTTTTCCCTTGACTTCAATTCTAAATATAATCCTTAATACTACCCATAAAATATTTCTAAAAAACCAATACATTATATACCCCTAATACTTTTTAATATATTTTCAACAACTTCATTAATAGTTAATTTAGAAGAATCGATTACAATAGCATCTTCCGCTTTTTTTAAAGGTGAAATAGCCCTAGTTGAATCAAGATAATCTCTTCTTTTAATATCTTCTACTATTTCATCGAAGGTCATATTTAATCTACTATTTTTATCCTTTAGCCTTCTTCTAGCACGAACTTCCGGATCTGCTACTAAAAAAAACTTATATTCTGCATTAGGCAAAACCACAGTTCCAATATCTCTTCCATCTAATATTATGGAGTTTTTCTTAGCAATTTCTCTTTGAATATTAACTAATTTACTTCTAACGCTACTATAACTTGAAATCAAAGATACATTTTTAGTAACAACTTCTGTTCTTAACTCATCCTTTAATATTTTATTATTTATTATAATGTTATTGTTGTCATACTTTAAAATAATTTTCTTAATTCCTTTTTCTATTTCATTCTCATCTGTTAGCGAATATCCATTTTCTAACAAATAGAAAGTAATTGCACGGTACATAGCTCCTGTGTCTAAATAGTCTATGGCTAAAATTTCACTTAAATATTTAGAAATTGTACTTTTCCCCGATGCAGATGGTCCATCTATTGCAATTCTAAAAACTTTTTTTTCTTTAATTTTTACAATTATTCCCTTATCTTCCTTACTGCTATTAATATTATTTGTAATAAAAATATTAATATCCCCTAATTTTTTTAAAATATCTTCATCTAAATAATACATTTCTTTTGGTAGCTGTATTATTAAAGAATCTATATTTAACTTAGTTCTCCCTACTTTATAAACAATTTCTTGAGAAATTTCCTTTAAATCCTTATTTATATAATCATCTATAATAATTTCATCATTCATTACTTTTTTCCTTTATACTTTTTCCTGCAGCATATCCAGTAGAATAAGCAATTTGTAAATTATATCCTCCTGTCATTGCATCAATATCAATAACTTCGCCGGCAAAATATAAATTTTCAATTTTTTTACTTTCCATGGTTTTAGGATTTATTTCCCTTACGGAAATTCCTCCCTTTGTAATAATTGCTTCTTTAATAGGTCTTAATCCTACTAGTTCAAACTTTAAATTCTTTATTGTATTAATTAATCTAAGTCGTTCTTCCCTTGTTATTTGATTCACCTTTTTGAAACAATTAATTTTGGATTCTTTTAAAACTACAGGTATTAGCTTTTTAATTAATAAATCATCTAAAGCATTTTCAATATTTTTATTACTATATTTGGCAAAATCCCTTTGGATTCTGTTATCTAGTGTTTCTAAATCCAATTTTGGCTTTAAATCTATGGAAATAATAATATTATTTTTATTTTCTGGAACTGAATTTGAGGCTTTTAAAACTATTGGACCAGATAGTCCAAAATGTGTAAATACCAGTTCACCAAATTCCTTACAAATAATATTATCATCTACTTTTACTGCTAATTCAATATTTTTTAAGCTAACTCCTTGTAATTCCTTTAAATAATTTGACTTTATTTCCATAGGAACTAAACTTGGGTTTAATTTTGTAACACTATGTCCAAAATTCTTAGCAAATTTATGTCCAGCTCCTGTAGATCCAGTTGCTGGATAAGAAATCCCTCCTGTTGCTATTACTAAAAAATCTGATTCATATTTATTAGTTTTTCCATAAATTCTAAAAACATCATCTTGTTTTTCAATGTATCGAATATCTTCATTTAATTTTACCTTTATATTTAAATCAAGTAAAATTTTGTTAAAGGTTTTTATAACGTCGCTAGATTTATCACTATAAGGAAAAACCCTATTACCTCTTTCAACTTTATATTTTAGTCCATAACTCTCTAGCAAGTTTAATATGTCCATATTTGTATAATTATATAAAGCACTATACATAAATTTAGAATTACTATTTATCATTGGAAAAAAATCTTCAATTGGTGAGTAATTAGTAATATTGCATCTACCTTTACCGGTAATATATAATTTTTTCCCGATTTTTTCATTTTTTTCTAAAATTAAAACATTATTATTAATTGTTTTTGCTGCTATTGCAGCTAATATTCCTGCTGGTCCAGCACCAATTACGACAACATTTTTCAATTTAACCTCTCTATAACCACAACATATGGTGGATTATTTATTTGATTTATAAAACTATATTTTAATATATTATATTTCTTTTGATTTATTTTAGATAAAAACTTTTCAATTTCAATAGATTCTAATTTACCGCTATTATGACCTGGATAAAATGTCATTATAATAATTCCATTTTCATTTAAAGCACTTAGAACATACTCTAAACTTTTTATTACAGTCTTATAGTCTGTTGTAATATTTTTATCTCCCTTTGGTAAATAACCTAAATTATAAATTACTAAATCAAGTTTTTTATCTGTATATCTGTTAATGTTTTCATGACTATCTCTTATGATTTTTATATTATGTTTTTCAAATTCCTCTAGCTGTTTTTTTGTATTTTTAACTGCTATTTCTGAGATATCAAAGCCTAATATTTCGCTTTCTTTATTTACTGTTTTGGCAATCTTATATATATCATTGCCATGACCTATTGTCATATCAATTGCATTAATAATTTTATTTTTAAAAAAATCAATATAGTAGTCAGTTATTTCTACTGTATTTTTAAATAATATACTAGTCATTACATGTTCCTAAAAAAAGCTTATCTAAATTTATATCTTCTAAATTATTCTTATAAAATTGTAAACTATTAGTTTTATTCTTTAAATAATCAAATCCCATATCCTTTACTTTTGAACCAGTGCCTTTTAAAAAAAATAATTTTTCTTCATCTTTATAGTCCTCTCCTACATAAAACTTAATTAATGTAGGTAGATTATCGGCAATAATAATTTCGCTAAATCCAATAATGTTATTATCTTCTTTAAAAATATAATATAGGCTAGGATTTTTATAATCCATATTTAATTCTATTCCGAATTTATCTCTTATAAAGTAAAGTTCTTCTAAAATTGGATTTTTTACAATATACATTAAATACTCCTTAAATAATTAATTTCTTTTTTTGATAAAGCTCTATATTCTCCTTCTTTTAAACCATTTCCCCGAATATTGCCTATTGCTATTCTATTTAAATCTATAACTTTACAACCTATATGTTTAAACATCTTTCTAACTTGTCTATTTCTGCCTTCTGTAATTGTAATTTTATATTGGAAATCAGATATTTTTTTAATTTTAGCTTTTTTAGTTAAACTACCATCTATCATAATACCAGATTCTAATTTTTTTAAATCTTTTTCTGCTGGCATAGAATTTAATTTTACCATATATGTTTTAGGAAAATCATTACTTGGGTGTGTTAATTTATGGGTAATTTCTCCATCATTGGTTAAAATCAATAAACCTCGACTATCCTTATCCAATCTACCTACTGGATAAATACGATTTTTAAAATCAATTAAATCAAGGACCACCTTGTCAGCATATGGATCTTCAACTGTACTTACATAACCTACCGGCTTGTTTAATAGTAGATAAATATGCTCATCAATAGGTTTTACTACCCTATTATTAAACTTTACAATATCTCCCTCTTCTACTATTGTTCCAAGCTCCTGTATAACTTTATCATTAATGGATACTTTTCCTTCTAGTATTAATTCTTCTGCCTTCCGTCTAGATGCTATTCCTGCTTTTGCTAAATACTTATTTATTCTCATTTTCTTCCTCATCTTCCAACATTAATTCAATTTCTTTTAAATTAGGAAGAGATTTCAAACTATCTAGTGAAAATACTCTAAGAAATTCCTTAGTCGTTCCATACAAAATTGGTTTTCCCATTTTATCAAGTCTACCAACTTCTTCAATTAAATTTCTATTTACTAGTGAATCAATTGAACTATTGGATTTTACACCTCTTATTTCCTCAATCTCCATTCTTGTAACAGGTTGTTTATAGGCCACTATAGATAGTACTTCCATGGCAGAATTACTTAATTTCTTCTTTCTCTTTTTATCTACTAGTTTATTTATATAGTCGAAATTTTCTTTTTTTGTAACAAATTGATAATCTCCACTATAACTTTTTAACTCTAAACCTCTGTCATTTCTTTCATATTCCTCTTTCATTTCTTCCAAAGTTCTTTTAACTTCACTGTTTTCTCTTTCAACTACTTTTGCAATTTCCTTATATGATAATGGTTCTCCCCATACAAAAAGCAATGATTCAATTATAGATTTCAAATTAGTCATATTATCATCTCAATTCTACAATTATTTCTGAAAAAACATCCTCTTGAACAACTTTTACAACTTTGGTTTTTATTAATTCTAGAATAGATAAAAAAACCACTATAATTTCTTGCCTGGTTCCATTTTTTTCTATAAAGCTAGTTAAAGGAAGCTTTTTTTCTCCCTCAAGCTTCCATTGTATATTTTCCATATATTCTTCTACAGAGTATTCTTCAGCTCTAATTATTTCAAATTTTTTCAAATTTTCTTCTTCAATTCTATTTCTTTCAAGTAAATTCAATAATTCTTGAAGTAATAAATTACTATCACCAATAATGTCATTTTTAACTTCTTCAACAGTATATTCTAAAAAATCCTCTTGAAATTTTGGTAAATAGTAATCAGCATTTTTTTTTAGTTCAATAAATTCTTTACTTAGTTTTTTAAATTTCTTGTATTCAATTAACCTTCCTAATAATATTTCCTCAGTAATTTCTTCTTCCTCATCTAAATATTCATTCTTAGGTAATAGCTTTCTTGATTTTATTTCTAATAGAGTACTTGCTAAGTAAATAAATTCCGTTATATTTTCAGGATCTTTTATTTTTAGAGTTTCAACTTCCAAAAGAAATTGTTCAGTAATATCACTTAAAAAAACATCGTAAATATCTATCTTATTTTTTTCTATTAATTTTAATAAAAGATCAAAAGGACCATTGTAAAATTCTGTATCAATATTTAAAGTCATTAAAACACCCTTAATAAATTAAATAAAAAACTTAACAAACTCGAAGCTGCTGTACTTATAATTTTTGGAATTGCTCCTGAAAAAATCAATATAATTAAAATTATATTTAAATATTGTTCCATGGAAGATATTTTATAAACAATTTTTTCCGGTAAAAAACTATAAATAATTTTTGAACCATCTAATGGAGGAATAGGTATTAAATTAAAAATTGCTAAATATACATTATATAAAATTAAGTATGATATTAACTGAATTAAGAAAAATGAAAATAAATTTGTTACATCCATATTTTTAATAAATCCAAAAACAATAATAAAAATAATTGCTAAAATTAAATTAGTCATAATTCCCGCTATTGAAACTAAAAAATTACCTAATCTTTTATTCTTGAATTTATAGGGATTAATTGGTACCGGCTTTGCCCATCCGAATTTAAATATAAACAAAGATAATGTTCCAATTAAAGATAGATGCTTTAATGGATTTAATGATAGTCTACCATTGTTTTTAGCTGTATCATCCCCCATAAAATAAGCCATTATTCCATGGGCATTCTCATGTAAGACTAAGGCAGTTAAAAGAGCAACTGCCATTGCCAAAGTATCAATTATTTTTACATTATTAATCATTTGTCATTAACTTTCTATAAACATATAAAATTCCTGTTATTGTCTTACTATCTTCTATTTCTCCATCATCTATCATTCTTAAAGCTTCATCAATATCAAAATCCAAAACTTCCAAATATTCATCATCATCAGCCTCTAATTTACTTTCAAAAAGATCTTGGGCTAAAAAATAAGATGTTTTTTCATCTGTAAACCCTGGAGAAGAATAACCATCAAATAAAAATTCCAGTTTATTTGCACTATAACCTATTTCCTCTTGTAATTCTCTTAAAGCAGCTTCTCTTGGAGATTCATTTGCATCAATAAGACCAGCTGGAATTTCAAGTAAGACCTTATTAACAGCTTTTCTATATTGTTTTATGAAAAAAATTCTATTATCTTTAATAGCAATTATCGCCACAGCATTATTATGCTCAACTATTTCTCTTTTCGAATATTTTCTATTTGGTAATTCAACTGTATCGATTCTTAAATTCAATATTCTTCCTTCATATACCATTTCACTTTTTATAGTGTTTTCTTCATAAGTCATTTTTTACTCCTTTTAGATAAAAGTAAATTCATACCTTGATCTATCATTTCTTTTGCTTGTTTAATTGTTGTATCAGTTATATTTACGCCACCAATTAACCTTGCTATTTCATTTATTCTATCTTTGTTTTCTATACTGTATATTTTTGAAATAGTATTATCATCTAATTCCTCTTTATCTATTAATAGATGATTATCTGCTAAAGATGCAATTTGAGGCAGATGAGATATTACAATAATCTGTCTATAGTTAGATATATCTATTAATTTTTCTCCAACTAGTTGTGCTGTCCTTCCACTAATACCGGAGTCTATCTCATCAAAAATCAAAGTTTCCACATTATCTACATCAGCTAATGCAGTTTTAAAACCCAACATTATCCTGGATAACTCTCCACCTGAAGCTATTTTTGTCAAAGATGTAATATCTTGTCCTACATTAGTAGAAATTAAAAAATCCGCCTTATCTTTTCCTAAATTGCCAACATTTTCTAATTCCAAAAATTCAATTTTGAATTTTGCATTTGGCATATTTAAATCTTTAATATTAAAAAGAATTTCTTTTTCTAACTTTTGAGCAATTTTCTTTCTTTCACTTGTTAAAACAGTGGCTACCTTATTTAAGGCTTTATTGTTTTCATCTAATTGTTTTTTTAAATATTCTAAATTATCTTCAATATTATTAAGCTTATTTATTCTGTTATAGATATTATTTCTAAAAACAATTAATTCGTCTATGCTTGCTCCATATTTTCTTTTTAAGTTTGTTAAAGTTTCTATATTACTATTAAGTATAGCTAACTTTTCATCATCAATATATAAATTACTTGCATATCTGCTTATATCTGAAACTATATCTTCTAATTGAAAGTATATATTATTTATCTCCTCATAATAAGGTTCAATGTTTTTATCCTTATCTTTAACATCGCCTAATAATTCCTTACTTTTACCAAGCATAGTAAAAACATCTAAACTATTATAATCTTCAGAACTAAATAAATTTGAAAAGCTATTTAAATCATTTATTATTTCCTCAACATTACTTAGTAATGTATATTCAGATAAAATTTCTTCTTCATTTATATTTTCTAAATCTAACTCTTCAAGTTCAGATAATTGATATTGTAGTATATCTTTTTCTCTATCTAATTCTTGAGGTGAAAATTCCAAGCCCTTAATTTCTTTTAATAAGTTGTCTTTTTCCTTTAAAATTTTTTCAATTTTTATTAGTTCTTTATTGATTACATCTGGATTAAAGGAATCTATTAAATTTAAATAATTTTCCTTTTTTAAAAGAGTTTGATTTTCATTTTGGCTATGAATGTCCATAAGTCCATCCATTAGCTCCTTTAATAAAGCTAGACTAATATTTCTACCGTTAATCCTATTGGATGTCTTTCCACTTGAATGTAATTCTCTGGTAATAATAAGTTCACTATCATCTAAAATGTAACCTGCGTCTTGAAATTCTTTTAACTTATTAACATCATATACTAAAAATTTACCTTCTACTATGGATTTATTTCCATATTTCCCGAAGAAGCTTTTTTGAAATCTTCCTCCGAGTAATAACTGTAGAGAATTAACCAATATCGATTTTCCAGAACCGGTTTCTCCTGTAATTACATTGAATCTATTGGAAAATTCTATATTAAGTTTTTTTATAATAATAAAATTTTCTATGTATAATTCTGAAAGCATAATTCTACCTTATAATTGATTTAATATCATTAACCGTAATATCCAACTTGTCCTTATCTTCAACTGCAATAAATATTGTATCATTTCCTGCAATTATTCCACTTATATTATCTATTTTTGCATTTGTAATAGATGTTGCACATACAGTTGCAGTATGAGAAATAGTTTTAACAATAACCATATCATTATTGTGTTTTACAGTTAAAACTGCAGATTTAAATATTTTATCCAAACGTTCATTTAAAGAATCATGGACTGTATCAATTATTGCATAATGATATTCACCATCTCTTGTTTGTACTTTAGAAATTCTTAATTCTTTAATGTCTCTAGAAATAGTAGCCTGTGTTGCCCTAACTCCACTTTTTTCCAAAAGATCTGACAATTCTTCCTGTGTATGAATTTCATTATCTTGAATTAAATCTAAAATCAGTCTTTGTCTAGTATATTTCTTCATTTCTTCTCCTTTTATCAAATGCTGATTCAATAGTTTCTACTATAATATCTTTTGGAAATATTTTTTTCTGTTTTCCCTTTACTAAATGTGCTAAATACTCAACATTTCCTTCTTTTCCCAGAATAGGCGAAAAGCTTAAATTCATAACTATGAAACCATTCTTATTAATATAATCGATAATATCTCTAAGAATATTATAATGAAACTTTTTATTAACAATTCCCTTTTTTAACAATGTACTATTACCTTCAAATTGTGGTTTTATAAGAATAATAATATTCGTAAAATCATGTACTATTTCTTCCAATATAAAAAGTATTTTCTTAATCGATATAAATGAAATATCTATGGTTATAATTTCTAAATTATATTTATAGAATACATCTGTATCTATATTTTTTATATTGGTGTTCTCTAGAGAAATAACTTTTGGATTATCTTTTATACTCTTATCTAATTGACTTGTTCCTACATCTAATGCATATATTTTTTTTGCACCATATTCTAATAATACTTGTGTAAATCCACCTGTTGAAGAACCTATATCCAAACATATTTTATTATTAACCTCAATATTAAAAATTTCTAAGGCTTTAATTAGTTTGTAGGCACCTCTTGAAACATAATCCTTTCCTGCAATAACTTTTATATTATCTTTATTAGCTAAGGTTGAAGGCTTGGTAACTAATTTATTATTAAGATAAACTCTTTTTTGTTTAATTAATTCTTTAGAATATGTTCGAGATTTTGAGTATCCTAATTCCGTTAAAAGAATATCTACTCTTTTTTCTTCCATAACTAAATAGTCCTATTTATTAAATATTTTACTAAATCATTAAGAAAACTAGTATCTTCTTTAAATTCATTTAAAATATTAATTGCTTTATTGGAATACTCTACCAATACTTTTTCTGCATTCTCTTTTGACGTATAGTTAGCAAATGTTACTTTACCTATTTTTTTATCCTCTTCATAATCTAGAATATCATCTTGAATTTGAAAGGATAATCCTAATGCATGGCCAAACTCTTCTGCTAATTTAACTTCTTTATTATTTCCATTACCTAAAATCGCACCACATTTACACGCTGCCATTATTAGAGCACAGGTTTTTTTATTATACATGTTTAAAATTTCTTCCGAGTTTGTAAAATCATTCGATATATCTAAAATTTGACCTTCTATCATGCCATTTTTTCCTGCTTTATTTGCCAAATACTTACTTGCTTCAATAATATTGTCCTTATTTTCTTCCTGTGAAATAAGATTAAATAAAATTTCATATGATGAATTAAGTAAATTATCTCCTACAAGGATGGCTATATCTTCACCAAATTTTTTGTGTACAGTTAAATTTCCCCTTCTATAATCATCATTGTCCATAGATGGTAAATCATCATGGACTAAAGAATAATTATGTATTAATTCTAAAGCTAGTGCGAAATCATAAATATAGTTATTTACCTTAGAAAAAAGTTTAGCAAATTCAATAAGTAGGATTGGCCTTAATCTTTTACCACCATTTATAATTGCATATTTTGAAGCTTTAGATAATATGTCATTGTCAACAAAAATCATACTTAGTTTCTGATTAATTATTTCTTGTCTGAATCTTAAATCTTTTACAAAATTATTATTCTTCATTTAAAAAATTCATCTCATCTATCTCTTCAATATTATTCTCGGAAATAATTCTAATTTTACCTTCTTCTCTTTCTAAAATTTTAGATAATTTAGTATGAAGCTTAATTCCCTCTTCATATAACAAAACATTCTCTTCTAAAGAAATATCTCCGTTTTCCATTTTTTCTAAAATTTCATTTAATCTTTCAATTCCTTTTTCATATTCACTAAAATTATTACTCAAACTTATTCTCCTTATTTTCTATTAAAGCTCCTGCTACTCCATTGTGAAAGCAAATCTCAACTTTATCATCAATGTTAACATCTTCTATGCTCCCTATTGGCTTTTTATTTAAATAGATTTTAGCATAGCCATACTTTAAAACCTTATTTGAATCAAAATTATCTAATTTGATTTTAAAACTATCAATTTTAAATTTTTCTTTAGAAAGTAAATTATTCATATTCATAGTCAATAATTTATTTAAAACTTTAAGTTTTTCTCTTTCCTTTTTTATTTTGTTAATAGGATTAAAATTCTTAATTTTTAAATATATACTATTTATTTTATTTTTTTCAGAAGTAAAATAATTCAAATTATTTTTTTCAAGTTTTTCTTTTATATATATTAACTCTCTTTTTAAATTTAAAATTCTCTCTTTAGGATTATAATAATTAATTTCTTTAAAGTAAAAATCTAAAACTTTTTTCTCTTCAATAAAATAATTATAAAAATATTTATTCAATAAATTTATCGACTTATTTAAATCATTCTTTAAGTCATTAATTTCAGGAGTTGCTAATTCTGCAGCTGCTGTTGGAGTGGCAGCTCTAAGATCTGCAACGTAATCCGATAACATATTATCAATTTCGTGACCTACTGCTGATATTACCGGAGTTTTAGTATTATGAATTTCATAAAGTAAAGTTTCATCATTAAAACTATTTAAATCTTCAAAGGATCCTCCACCTCTACCTATTATAATAGTGTCAACTAATTTAGATTTATCAAAAAATTTCAACCCTTTAATTAAACTTTCAGGTGCATCATTTCCCTGGACTTTAGAAGGGTAAATATAAATATTTGCTATTGGAAATCTTCTTCTTATGGTATTTATAATATCCCTAACTGCTGCCCCTGTTGGAGATGTTATCACTCCAATGGAATTCGGCATACTAGGAATGCTTACTTTATGGTCTAGTGAAAACAGTCCTTCCTTAGCTAATTTATTTTTTAAAATTTCAAATTGTTGATATATATCCCCTATTCCATCGGATACAATTTCTTTTACTAATAATTGATAATAACTACCATAATCATATGTTGTAAGTGATCCTCTAGCTATAACTTTCATACCATCTTTAATAGATATGGTTTTTGCTAATCCCATATTCTTAAAAATAATACATCTTAAGGCTGCAGCTTCATCTTTTAAAACAAAATAAACATTACCTGATGATATTTTAAAGTTAGAAACCTCTCCCTCTACGTGTAAATTCGCTAAAATTGGATCACGCTTTACTAAAGAATTAATATATTTACTCAATTCCTTTATTTTTATTGCTTTTGTCATTCTGCTAAACTCTTTCTTGATATTGATCCTAAAACTCCATTAATAAATCTGTAGGCATCATCTGAAGAATATCTTTTTGCTATTTCTACAGCTTCATTAATTGATACTTTATTTGGAATATTTTCATTGAATAAAATTTCATTAGTTGCTACTCGCAAAATAGATTTGTCAATGCTAGATAATCTATTAAATTCCCAACCAATAAGATTTATTTCAATATTTTCATCTATTATATTTAAATTTTCAAAAATGGAATTAATTGAAAATTCTATAAATTCCTTTTCATTACTATTTATTTCAAAATTTTCACAAAATTTCTCAAAATTTTCATTGTTATACTCTTCATTAATTGTTGCTTGAAATATATATTTTACAATCCATTCTCTTGCTGATTTTCTACTCAAAATTCCTCCACACAAAAATTCCCTCTTTAACTTTTTTTAAAGAGGGTATTTTCTAATTATAATCTATTCCTACTACATTAATATTAACCTGGCTTACACTTAAACCTGTCATATTTTCAATATCACTTTTAACTTTATTTTGAACTGATTTTGTTGTCTCTGGTATTTTAGATTCAGAATCTAAAACTAAATTTATGCTAACTATAACATAGTCTCTTCCAATTTCAACTTCAGTAGCTTTCATTACTCCTTTTTTTGGATTAGTTATTTTTTCACCCATAGTTCCAATTAGAGCAGAAACACCTTCAACCTCTAAAGCAGAGGTTCCTGCAATTTTATTTACAATATCATTAGATATTTTTACAGAACCATTTTTAAATTTATTTTTATTAAGCATAACGTACCCCCGTTGTATAATTTTAACAAAAAACTTGTATATTTTCAAATAAACGAATAATTATTAATTAAATATTGCATCTACGAAATTATCTGAATCAAATTCCATTAAATTATCTATTTGTTCTCCTACTCCAATTAATTTTACTGGTAAACCTAATTCAATTTCTAAAGGAAATACTACTCCTCCCTTTGCTGTTCCATCTAGTTTAGTAATTACTACACCTGTTAATTCAGCAACTTCTTTAAATTCTTTTGCTTGAAAAATTGCATTTTGACCTGTAGTACCATCTACTACTAATAAAGTTTCTTTATAAGCTTCAGGATACTCCCTTTCAACAACACGATGTATTTTATTAAGCTCATTCATTAAATTCTTTTTATTGTGCAATCTACCTGCAGTATCACAAATTAAGACATCTACATTCTTTGACTTAGCAGAAGCTATTCCATCAAAAACTACAGAAGCAGGATCTGCTCCTTCTTTATGAGAAATAATATCCACACCAGCCCTATTTGCCCATTCGGTTAATTGTTCAATAGCTGCTGCTCTAAATGTATCAGCTGCAACTAACATTACTTTTTTACCCTGTTGTTTTAATTTGGCAGCCATTTTTCCTATAGTTGTAGTTTTTCCAACTCCATTTACTCCAACTACTAGTATAATCGTTGGACTTTTTGAAGTGTCAAGATTATTATTTGGTACTGCTTCAGCTAATTTTTGTTTCATAATTGATATTAAAATACTTTTTACTTCTTGAGGATCTTTTATTCTTTCTAACTTAACTCTTTCTGTTAGTTCATCTATTATTTGCATAGTAGAATCTACCCCAACATCTGCTGAAATTAAAGTTTCTTCAATTTCTTCAAATAAATCCTCATCTACTTTTTGATAACTTGCTAAAATCGTATCTATTTTATTAGAAATATTGTCACGAGTTTTAGTTAATCCTTTTTTTAACTTACTGAAAAAGCTTTCTTTCTCCTCTGTAATTTCTTCTTCTTGATTTGTTTCTTCAATTAATTCTTCTTCTTTTTCAGAAGACAAATCATGGTTTTTCTCTTCTAAATTAATATCCCCTTCTTTATTTTCTTCTTTTTCCTCGATTTCTTCAATTTCTTTATTTTCCTCATCGTCTTTATTTTTAAATTTATCAAAAAAATTTTTAAACATATTTCCTCCTATTCAATTTCTAAAGATATAACTTTACTTACTCCCTCTTCTTCCATACTTACACCATAAAGAATATCTGCTATTTCCATTGTCGTCTTTCTATGTGAAATCATTATAAATTGAGTAGTGTCTGTAAATGATTTTAAATATTTAGTATATCTTGAAATATTAGCCTCATCTAAAGCTGCATCAATTTCATCGAGAATACAAAAAGGTGATGGACTGGTTTCAAAAATCGCAAATAATAACGCTACAGCAGTTAAAGCTCTTTCCCCACCTGATAATAAAGATAGATTCTGTAATTTTTTTCCAGGCGGCTCTGCTACTATATCAATTCCACCATTTAAAATATCATTATCCTGTATTTCTAAACTTGCATGTCCACCATCAAATAGGATATGAAAAATATCATTAAATTTTATATTAATTTCTTCAAAACTTTTAGCAAACATTTTTTTCATATCTATATCTAAATTTTTAATAATATTTTCTATATCATCTTTAGAATTTAATAGGTCTTCCTTTTGTGCAGTTAAAAACTCTACTTCATCATTTATTATTTTATATTCTTCAATGGAATCGGTACTAAAATATCCTAGTTCCTTTAATTTGGTTTTTGATTTCTTCAAATCGCTTTTACTTTTATTATCTATATTGTATACCAATGTAAACTTTTCTAAAAATACATTGTATTCTTCAAGAATAATGGATAATATTTTGTTTTTATTATTGTTAAGATTTTCTATTTTATTATTTATTATATCTAAATTATATTCTAATTTTGATGAAATATTTTTTAAATCATTTACCTCATCTTTTTTGTCTAAGAATAATTTTAACTGTAATTCATAATTGGATTTTTCTGTAGGAATGATTTCCTCTAATAATTTTGCCTTATTATTTACTTCATCTAAATTATAGTTATCTACCTTTAATTTTTCTTTTCTATTTTTTAAGTTGCTAGTAAGTTCTACTATATTATTTGAAATAGTTCTTATTCTATTGTCTGTATCCTCTAGTTCATTTTTTAATTCACTTCTATTATTGTCATTAATACCTAAATCTCTTTTAAAAGCTTCTAGTTTAGAATCTTCTTTTATTATTTCTAGATCTAAATAATTGATTTTTGAATTAGTTTGTATAATTTTTTCTTCAACAACATTATAGTTATCTTTTATTTTTTCTAATTCTTCTTTTATTTCATCTACATTTATTATATTCTTTAAATCCTTTGATTTTGAATAAAATTCCTTAATCGAATTTTCAATTTCATTTAAAGAATTTTCTTTAATAAAAATCTGTGTTTTAATTTCTTCAATATTCTTCTCTTTTATTTTCTTTTCTTCAAAGAACTTTTCTAAATTTTTGTTTTTTTCATTATATAAATTTTTTTTAATTATTAATTTTTTTTGAAGTTGAGTTATTTCGTTTTCTAATAGACTATACTCACGTTTTAACTCTTCTAATTTACTATTTATAATATCTAGGTTCTTTTTTCTATTAATAATATTAATGGTCTTTTTCTTATTTGAATACCCACCTATTACAGAACCCCAAGAATTGAAAATATCCCCATCTAAAGATACAACCCTAAACTGTTTATATTTCTTGCTTATAATTATTGCATCATCAATATTAGTAACTAAAATAGTCTTTCCTAAAAAATAATTGATTAATGACTTATATTTATCATCACATTCAATTATTTCAGATGCTATGGACAATATTTTATCATCATTAAATTTAGGTATTGGATTTCTTCCTTTAATTTTGTTTAATGGTAAAAATGTCAATCTTCCAATTTTTTCTTTTTTAAGAAAGTCAATTAACACCTTAGCGTCATTTTCAGTATCAACAACAATATTTTGCAATGTTCCAGACAAAACATTATTTATTGCTATGGAATATTTTTCCTCTACATTTATTAATTCAGCTAAAGTACCTAATGGTAGTAAATTTAATTTAGAATTTTTGATTTTTTTAAAAAATGTACTTACCTGTCTATTATATCCTTCATAATTTTCTATTATATTTTTATAAAACAAAAATTCTCTTGTTAAGTCTTTAATTTGAATAGAAGTATCTGATTTCTTATTGTTTTTTTCTTCTATAGCACTGTTTAAATTATTAATTTCTTCTTCTAATTCTTTAATATTGCTAATTAAATTATCAATACTGCTATCAACATCTTTTAATTCATTTCTTTTTAAATTATTACTATCCTTTAAAGCTTCAATTTCTTTTAATAATTTATCTCTTATTAATTCATTATTTTTTATTTTTTCTCGATTAGTATTTTCAATGTTTTCTTCAGTTCTTTGTTCTACTTCAATATTCTTTAATTTTTCAGTATAAATTTCTTTATCTTCTTCAAGTTTTTTTAAAATTTCTTTATTTTCTTCAAGTTTCTTTGAAAATGTATTTTTTTCTATATTATAATCTTCTATTTTTTTAGATATTTCCTTTATACTTTCTTCAAGTTCTTTCTGTTGTTTAATATTTTTTTCAATTTTAATCTTTAAAGTATTTTCTTTTTCTAATAAGTACTTTTCTTCCTCTTTTAATCTAATTATTTCCGAGTCTTCGTACTTGATTTTTTCTTCGTTTAATTTTACCTGTAGATTTATATCATTTATATTCTTCTCTAACTTACTATATTCCAATTGTAAACTTTCATATTTTTCTTTTAATAGATCCACTTCTTTTTCTAGTAAGTTTATTTCTTCATTTAAAGACTCGATAGTATTTTTATTTTTATTAATATCTTCTTTTAATGAGGAAGTTTCTTTAATGTTTTTCGAAATTTCTATTTCACTTTTTTCAATTTCCAATTTATTAAAATACAAATCCAACAGTTTTATTTCATTTGTTAATTCTAATCCTATTTTAGCTTTATCAGATTGCTCTTTTAAATAATCTCTCTGATCAACTTTCTGATTTAAAATGTCTTCAATTCTACCTAAGTTAGAAATAGTTTTATCAAGTTTTTTTAAGGATTCTTCTTTTTTATATTTATATTTAGATATTCCTGAAGCTTCTTCAAAAATAAATCTTCTATCTTCACTTTTAGAAGATAGGATTTCATCTATTCTTCCTTGTCCAATAATAGAATACCCTTCCTTGCCTATACCTGTATCCATAAATATTTCTCTAATATCCTTTAATCGACAAGGCTTTTTATTTATATAATACTCTGATTCTCCTGTTCTGAAAACCCTTCTGGTAATATTTACTTCACTATATTCAACTGGAATCCATTTTTCAATATTATCAAAGTTTAAAGATACCTGTGCAAAATTTAAAGGTTTGTATTTGTTTGTCCCTGAAAAAATAACATCTTCCATTTTACTTCCCCGTAAGGACTTTACACTTTGCTCACCTAAAACCCATCTAATTGCATCTGATATATTTGATTTTCCACTTCCATTAGGTCCAACTATTGCACAAATAGGCTTATTAAATTGTAATTTAATTTTATCCTTAAAGGATTTAAATCCCTGAATCTCTATTGATTGTAATTTCAAATAGTTACACCTCTAAACTTTGCAAATATTTTTTGTAATAATTGTAAATATCTATATTAGTTTTTTTATTATTCGTTTTAATTATAATATTATTGTAATTGTCATCTGTTCCAATAAATTTAAGTTTTTTTATTTTAAATTCACTAGAATAATATTTTTTATTTTCTCCATTATTTCCAACTACATATGAAATATTTTTTTTATTGGTAAAGATAGACACTTCACTACTGTCTTTGAATATATCTAATTCTTTGGATAATATCTCTTTAAATATTTCTTGTAAAACCAATTGGCGAAAAGCGGCATGAAATGGTCCTGCTATAACATCTTTTCCTTCGTTAATATTATCTGTAGGTTGTAAGCCTATTCTAATTACATCAATTTTATTTAAAGTATACATAATATAAATTGGTTTTATAATATTAATCGCCTCATAAATCGATAAAGGCTTATAGACACCCTTTAAAAACAATCTTTCCAATTCTGTATCTTTAATTACTAAGGTAGGATAGATTCTTACAAATTTAGGTCCTATTTCTACAAATTTTCTTGCTGTATCTAATGATTTCTCAAAATCGTCCTTGTATAACCCAACCATTTGTTGCAGGCCTAGTTCAAATCCATATTCTTTTATTTTTTTTGCTGCTTCAAATACCACATTTGAATTATGTCCACGATTATTATAATATAAAACATCGTCATCGAGAGATTGGACTCCTAACTCAATAGTTTTTACATTAAAAAATTTAAGAATCTCTAATATATTATCATCTATATAATCTGGTCTAGTAGATAATCTTACAGAATTAACTAATTTTTTATCTATGAAATAATTAGCCAATTTTAAATACTCAACCATAACATCTTCTTTTAAACCAGTAAAGCTTCCACCATAAAAAGCTATTTGAGTTTCCTTGTTTTTATTCGAAAAAAAAGTTAGGTATTCTTCAATATCTAACCTTGTTTTTATTAAATCATCAGCATAATTTTTATTAGTTATTTTCCTTTGGTTGCAAAAAATACAATCATTTGGGCAACCGTAATGTGGTACAAATACCGGTATAATATTTAACTTACTCAATTTCAATACCTAATTTCTCTATAGAATTTTTCGCTGCTTTTTGCTCAGCGTGCTTTTTGTTTTTTCCTTTACCCTGCTCTAATTCTATATTATTATACATAGCAGTAACAAAAAATACTTTTGCATGATCTGGTCCAATAGATTTATCCAGTCTATACTTTACTTTACTTTTATATTTAATTTGTACATAATTTTGTAAAATAGCTTTATAATTATAGTTATTCTTATTAATTTTTAAGTAATTATCAAATATATTAATATGCTTTTTGGTAATTAATTCATATACTGTACTATAGGAATTAGAATCTAAGTAGATTGCAGCAAATAAGGCTTCAAAAGTATCTGATAAAATAGAATTTCTTTGTCTACCGCCAGACTTTTCTTCGCCTTTACCTAATATTAAATACTTTCCTAAATTAAAATGTTTTGCTGCATTTGAAAAACTCTCTTCGCAAACTACTTCACTTTTTAGTTTTGTCAGTTCACCTTCATCAATATCTCTGTATTTCTTATAAAAATATTCGCTAAATACTAATCCAAGTATAGAGTCTCCTAGAAATTCCATTCTTTCATTTGATTTATAACTTGAATCTTCTTGTTCGTTTACTTTAGATATATGGTGAAAAGCCGAATCTAAAATTTTCAAATCCTTAAAATCATATAATATTTCTTTTTCTAATTGTTTTAATAACTTAATTCTACTATTACTTAGTTCCAAAATGTCCTACTTCTTTAATTTTTCTATATTGTCTACTATATCTTTAACTGTTACTATATTATCTAAATTCTCATCTGAAATTTCAATATCAAATTCATCCTCTATTGCCATTACAAGTTCTAATAGTCCAATAGAATCTGTTCCTAAATCTTCTCTGATAACTGTATTTTCACTAATATTATCAACTTTAAATTCTTCTTTTATAATATCTACAACTTTATCGTAAATCATTCTTCAATCTCCTTTTTGGCTAATTCTTTCTCTATCTTATTAATTATATCATTTTCTACAAATTTCACCATTGCATCTATACCTGTTTCTATTGCTCTAGCATTGCTACTTCCATGAGCTTTAAAAACAGCTTTTTTAACTCCTAATAGTGGTGCTGCACCATATTCATTGTAGTCTAACATATTCTTGACATCTTTTAATACGTCCTTTAATAATAAAGCTCCTATTTTTGCTTTAAAAGAACCTAATATACCTTTTTTTAGTCTACCCATAATTGTTATAGCAGTACCTTCTGTTGATTTCAACAAAACATTTCCTGAAAAACCATCTGTTATAATTACATCGGAATTTCCTGAAAGTAGATCCCTTGCTTCAACATTACCTTGAAAATTAAGGTCGGAATTTTTCAATAATTCATAGGTGTCTTTTCTAAGTTTATCTCCCTTTCCTTCCTCTGTTCCAACGCTTAACAAGCCTACCTTTGGATTATTCGTATTTAAAACACCTTTGGAGTAAACACTACCCATTAATGCAAATTGAACTAATAATTCAGGAGGACAGTCCATATTAGCCCCAGCATCTAAAAGTACACAGGGGTTTTTTTCTGTTGGAAACACAATAGTTAATGCCGCCCTACTTATATTCTGTAGTCTTTTGGTTATTAATGTTGCTCCGGCTAATAAAGCTCCTGTACTTCCACAAGAAATAAGCCCATCGTATTCCTTCTCATTTAAAGCCTTAAGTCCTAAATGTAATGATGATTTCTTATTCCTTCTAATAGCTAATGCTGGTTCTTCATCATTTTTTATGTATTCATTTGTATCTATATAATTAATTTTATCTGTATTATTTTTGACTAGTTTTTTTATTTCTTCTTCATTGCCTATAAAGGTTAGATATAGATTATTATGATTTTCTAAAGCTTTTAAGGCTCCCTTTACTATTTCCTCATAACCTTTATCCGCTCCCAAAGTATCCACTAATATTTTCATTTCACACCTCTTTACTAATAGTATTTTAACATATTCTATTAATAATTAATAATACAAAAAAAGATAGGTAAATACCTATCTTTTTAAACTATTAATCTTCTACTGAAATTATTTCCTTACCATCATAATATCCACAAGATCTGCAAACCCTATGTGGTAATTTTGGTTCATGACAATTTGAACACTCTTGTATAGTTACTTTTGGTAATCTATATGAAGAAGCTCTTCTTTTATCTCTTCTAGTTTTGGATGTTTTTCTCTTTGGTACTGCCATTGGTACACCTCCCTTGAATATTAAAGCTGTTATTCAAATGTATTAAACAATTAGATATGGGTAGGTTGACAATCCCATATATCTAAAACTAAGCTTTATGAATAAATTTATACATACAACAAAATTCATTATACAAATTTATTGATAAATTGTCAATAATTACTTAACTATTTTTAAAGTATCTCTTGCAATCATCAATTCTTCGTTAGTTGGTACTATAAAGATTTTGGTTTGTGAATCGGCTTTTGATATACAAGCTTCTCCTCTAGTTTGATTTTTCTCTTCATCTAAAATCAAACCATAATCTTCAAGATTTTTTGTAACTTGATATCTTGTATCTGTGCCATTTTCCCCTACGCCGCCAGCAAAACATATAGCATCAACTCTACCTAATTCTATCATATATGCTCCTAAAAATCTTCTTATTCTATTATGGAACATATTTAATGCTAAAGTTGCTCTTTCATCTCCTTTTTCATGAGCTTCTTCTAAGTCTCTAAAGTCACTACTTAACCCAGAAATACCTAGAACACCTGATTCTTTATTTAAAATTGTATTAATTTCATCTGGAGACAAGTTTTCTTCATTTTGTAGGAAAGAAATAATTGTTGGATCTAAATCTCCTGAACGTGTACCCATTATTAATCCTTCTAATGGAGTAAGTCCCATTGTTGTATTTATACATTTACCATTTTTTATAGCCGCTAAACTAGATCCATTTCCTAAGTGTAAACTTATAATATTTATATCATCTACATTCTTTCCTAATAATTCAGCTGTTCTATGGGTAATGTATTTATGACTTGTTCCATGGAATCCGAATTTTCTAAGTTTATATTTTTCATAATATTTATATGGAATTCCATATAAATAATTATATGCTGGCATTGTTTGATGGAAGGCAGTATCAAAAACTGCAACATTTGGTTTTCCCGGTACTATTTTTTCACAAGCTTCTATACCCATTAAATTTGCTGGATTATGCAAAGGGCCAAATTTTATGTAATCCCTTATTATATCTTTTACTTTATTATCAATTAATGTAGAGTCAATTAATTCCTCTCCACCATGTAAAACTCTGTGGCCTATTGCTCCTATTTCATCTACAGATTCAACTACTCCATGGTCCTTGTCTGTTAAAAAATCAAATACCATTTTTATAGCTTTTGTATGATCTTCAATAGGTTCTTCCTTTGAGTACTTATCTCCATTAATTGTTTGAGTTATTTTTGATCCTTCAATACCAATTCTTTCAACAAGTCCCTTTCCCATAACTGATTCGTCATCCATGTTGAATAATTGATATTTTAATGACGAACTACCACAATTTACTACTAAAACCTTCATATTTCCTCCTAAATATATATTTAATTTAATAATCGTTATCTAATCTAAAGTTGATTATAACATAAATTTAACAAATTTTATTTGATTCTAGACTCATTGCCAGTTAAAAGTCTATATATATTTCCTCTATGTTTAAAAATAGTAATCACTGCTAATATTATATATAAAATTCCACCATAAAAGAACTCTTTTTTTACAATAAAATAAATACCTACAAAAATACACAATACCGCTACTGATACCGAACCTAAGGAAACATATTTAGAAATTGCTACTATAATTAGAAAAACTCCAAATACAGCAAGTATATGTAATGGCGATATAGCCATTAATACGCCAAAAGAAGTAGCAATTCCTTTACCACCTTTAAAGCCATATACAATTGGCCAATCATGTCCTAATACAACTGCTAATCCAGCTGTAAACATTCCAATATCACCATAAATTTTACTACCTATATAGGTAATTATTAGACCTTTAAGAAAATCGATTATAAAAGTCAATATTCCTATTTTTTTACCAAATACTCTCAAGGCATTAGTCGTTCCAGTATTACCACTACCAAACTCCCTAATATCTTGTTTAAATAATAATTTACTAAGTATTAAACCGCCAGAAATATTTCCAACAAAATAAGATATTATTGCAAGAAAAAAAATTCCCATTAGTCACCTCGTTCTCTTAATTCAAAAATTAATGGTACTCCGGTAAAATGAAAGTTCTCTCTAATTTGATTTTCAATATATCTAATATATGAAAAGTGCATTAAACTTGATTTATTAACATATATTATAAACTTTGGAGGTCTAACTGCCACTTGGGTAATATAGAATATTTTTAGCCTCTCTCCCTTGTCTGTTGGAGGAGGATTGTGCAATATTGCATCGTTTATAATATCATTTAAAATTCCTGTACTAATTCTCATAGAATAATTATTGTTGATTTGTTCTATGAGTTCAAATAATTTATACACTCTTAAATTATTTTTTACAGACATAAATATAATAGGTACATAATTTATAAATCCAAGTTTATTTCTTATTTCTCTTTCAAAATTAGTATAGGATTTATTATCTTTTTCAACTAAGTCCCATTTATTAACTGAAATAATCATAGCCTTTCCTTGGTCATGAGCATATCCTATGATTTTTGAGTCCTGTTCGGTAACCCCTTCTTTTGCATCTATCATTAATACACAAATATCCGATTTATCTATTGCATCTAATGTTCTAACAACGCTAAATCTTTCAACCTCTTCATTTATAGCTCTTTTTCTTCTTAGTCCTGCCGTGTCTACTAATATATAGTCTTCACCATTGTATTTAAACTTACTATCAATTGAATCTCTTGTAGTTCCTGCAATATCTGTTACTATCATCCTTTCTTCTCCTAATAAGCGATTAATAAGAGAAGATTTACCTACATTTGGTTTTCCTATTATTGCAACTTTTGTAATGTCTTCATCACTTTCTACGTCTAAATCCACCGGAAACTTTTCAACTATATCATCTAAAAGGTCTCCTAAACCCATAGAATTCTCAGCACTTATAGATTTTATATTCTCTATCCCTAATTCATAAAACTCATATATATTATCTTCAAATTTTTTATTATCAATTTTATTAACAACTAATATAATTTCTTTTTTGGATTTTCGTAATAAGTTTGCTATTTCTCTATCATCAGGTGTAATGCCTGTTCTTCCATCTACAACAAATAAAATTATTTCAGCAGTATCTATGGCTAATTCAACTTGATTGATTATTTCTTTAGAAAATCTCTCCTTTGCATCGATTTCTATTCCACCGGTATCTACTAAACTAAAATATCTATTTTGCCATTCAGCTTCCTGGTATAATCTATCTCTAGTAACTCCCGGATCATCTTGAGTAATTGCAACTCTTTTTCCTACAATTCTATTAAATAAAGTAGATTTTCCTACATTAGGTCTACCTACAATTGCTACTATTGGTTTTTTCATATAACACCTCTTTTCTTAGATATAATAACATAATGATTTCCTTTAATCCAATAAAAAAACTTGGGCTAACTGGCTAACCCAAGTTTACTTATTTTTTATTCATATAATTTGTAATTACTCATTAATTTAAGTACATCAGCCTTAATATCAGCAGCAGGTCTTTCCTTCTTTAAAGCCTGTACCATATATTTACCTATTTCTCTAAATCCATCTTCTTTCATTCCTCTAGTTGTAACTGCAGGAGTACCAACTCTTACTCCAGAAGTAACAAATGGTGATTCAGGATCATTTGGAATAGTATTTTTATTTGTAGTTATATTTACTTCTTCTAATAAAGCTTCAGCTTCTTTTCCTGTTAAGCCTAAATTTCTTACATCTAATAATAATAAGTGATTATCTGTTCCACCGGAAACTAATCTAATTCCACCTTCTGTTAAAGCTTCTCCCAATGCAACGGCATTTTTCTTAACTTGTTTTATATATTCTTTAAATTCATCTGTTAATGCTTCTTTAAAGCATACAGCTTTAGCAGCTATAACATGCTCTAATGGTCCACCTTGTAATCCTGGGAAAACTGCTTTATCTATTTTTTTAGCGTGTTCTGCTTTACATAAAATAGCTCCACCTCTTGGACCTCTAAGAGTTTTGTGTGTTGTAGTTGTTACAAAATCTGCATATGGAATTGGACTAGGATGTTCGCCAACAGCAATTAATCCAGCTATATGAGCCATATCTACCATAAAATATGCTCCCACTTCATCAGCAATTTCTTTGAATTTTGCAAAGTCTATTTCTCTTGAATAAGCACTAGCACCTGCAACTATTAGTTTTGGTTTGTGCTCTAAAGCTCGTTCTCTTACTTGATCGTAATCTATTGTTTCTGTTTCTGGATCAACTCCATAATCAACAAAGTTATAATATAAACCGGAAATGTTAACTGGTGAACCATGAGTTAAATGACCACCTTCAGACAAATTCATTCCTAAAACAGTATCACCTGGTTTAAGAACAGCTAAATATACAGCCATATTAGCATTTGCTCCTGAATGAGGTTGAACATTTGCATGGTCAGCTCCAAATAATTCACATAGACGATTTCTTGCAAGATCTTCAGCTATATCAACAAATTCACAACCACCATAATATCTCTTACCAGGGTAACCTTCTGCATACTTATTATTTAATGTTGTTCCCAAAGTTTCTAAAACAGCTTCTGAAATAAAGTTTTCTGATGCTATTAACTCCACATGGTCTCTTTGTCTTTGTGTCTCATTTTTTACAGCATCATAAATTTCCTTATCGAACTTTTCCAATTGTGGTAAAGATCTTAAACTCATTTTACTCCTCCTCAAAATTAATAATTTTTATTGCCCTAATCACACCATTATTTTTATTAAAAATCCTATTATCTAAAATTTTTAAAACAAATAATGAAATTAGTAGAAATATTATGCCAAGACCTAAGCTTTTAATCTCTTGACTGGAAACGTTATTTCCACTAAATATTATTATACCACTAATAATGCCAAAAACAAAGAATATTAGTGGAATAAAGTACATTATTATAGAATATTTAAAAATGGTACCGTTTTTTATTGAAAGTAATACCCTATCTCCCTTTTTAGCGTTTAAATCATTTTCTATTTTAACAATCATAGGTTTGTTTTCTGAACTGCAGCCTGCACAGGAACTACAGTTCCCACCACAGCCACTTTCTCTTACTACTAAGACATCTATATGATTATTATTACTATCTATTACTACACCTGTTTTATCCATTAATTCTCCTTTGAAATTAGTTCATTAATTATTTCTCCTGAAATAATAAGTCCTGCTACAGATGGTACAAAACTAATACTAGAGGTTGGTGTTTTATTTGAACCATTATTTGTATTGTTATTTTTTTTAGGTAATTCATCCGACCATACCACTTTAAGTTTTTTTATATTCTTCTTTTTTAATTTAGCCCTCATAGTTCTTGCCAATGGACAGACACTTGTTTTTCCAATATCAGACACTTTAAATCTTTTAGGATCTAATTTATTACCAGCTCCCATAGACGAAAATAAATTAATATTATTATTATAGCAAAATTCTGCTAAAGCAATTTTACCTTGGACACTATCTATTGCATCTACAATATAATCATATTCTTTTAAGGAAAATTTATCAATATTATTAGGTACTAATTTTTCATAAAATTTAGCAACCTTACATTTCGGATTAATATCCTTTATTCTCTGTTCTATAACATCCACTTTGTAGGCACCTATGTTAGAATGTAAAGCTATGATTTGTCTATTAATATTGGTTATATCAATTGTATCAAAATCTACAACTGTTATCGAGCCTATTCCAGCTCTAGCTAGTCCTTCAACAACATAACCTCCAACACCACCAACTCCAAAAATCAATATTTTAGAGTTGGCTAATTTGTTTAGAGATTCTTTTCCTATTAGTAATTCTGTTCTTTGTAAAAAATTATTTTCCATTTCTATTTATCCAATTTTATATGAATTTCCTTTAATTGTTCTTCTGTAACCTGTGAAGGAGCGCCTGATAAAAGATCTGTTGCAGATTGAGTTTTTGGAAAAGCTATTACATCTTTAATATTTTCAGTACCACTTAATAACATCATAAGTCTATCTAACCCATAGGCTAAACCACCATGTGGAGGTGTACCATACTTTAATGCGTCAACAAAGAAACCAAATTTATTCTCTATTTCTTCCTTTGTCAAATTTAAAGCTTTAAACATTTTTTCCTGTAGTTCACTATTATTAATTCTAATGGAACCTCCGCCTAATTCTTCTCCATTTACGACAATATCATAAGCTTTAGCTCTAACTTTTTCCGGAGTTTTTTCTAGTAATTCTATATCTTCATCTTTTGGGCTTGTAAATGGATGATGTTTAGCTACAAGTCTTTCTTCTTCATCATCATATTCAAATAAAGGAAAATCAACTATCCACGTAAATTTAAAATCATCTTTTTTAAGTAAGTCTAAATTTTGTGCAATATGTCTTCTTAATGCTCCTAATGAATCAAATACTATTGAGTTTTTATCAGCAACGATTAAAATAAGTCCCTCATTTTCAACATTAAAAGCTTTTAATATAGAAGCCAGTTCATCTTCTTTTAAAAACTTAGCTATTGGCGAATTAACCTTGCCATTATTCATTTTAATCCAAGCTAATCCTTTAGCACCATATGTTTTGACATATTCTTGTAAAGCATCTATTTTCTTTCTTGAATAATCTTTTTGGTATTCTCCGATGTTTATTCCTCTTACTGAAAAACCTTCTTTTACAGATGAGGAAAATACTTTAAAATCTGAATCTTTGACAATTTCAGATATATCTACTAATTCAAATCCAAATCTTAAGTCCGGTTTATCGCTTCCATATTTTTCCATTGCTTCAGTATAGGTCATTCTATTAAAAGGAATTTCTAAATCTATGTTTTTAATTTCTTTAAATATTTTCTTAATTAATTTTTCATTAATTTCAATAACATCATCTTCTTCTACAAAAGACATTTCTAAATCTACTTGAGTAAACTCAGGTTGTCTATTTGCCCTTAAATCTTCATCTCTAAAACATTTAACTATTTGATAGTATCTGTCCATTCCAGCTATCATAAGTAATTGTTTCATTAATTGTGGACTTTGAGGTAAGGCATAAAATTCATAAGGATTTACTCTTGAAGGAATTAAATAGTCCCTAGCACCTTCCGGAGTAGGCTTTCCTAAAAAGGGAGTTTCTATTTCAACAAAATCATTTTCTGCTAAAAAGTTTCTAATTATACTAGAAGTTTTAGCCCTTAATTTTAAATTATTTTGTAAATATTCCTTTCTTAGATCTAAATATCTATATTTTAGTCTTACTTCTTCTGAAACATTATCATCATTTTTTATATATATTGGAGTAGTTTCAGCTTTATCTAAAATTCTAAACTCATTTACTAGAATTTCAATATTACCCGTTGGTATATTAGGATTTTTAGATTCTCTTTCTCTAACAAGACCTTTTACACCTACTACAAATTCAGTTCTAACTCCTTTAACCTTATCAAAAAGTTCCTTGTTGTCAGTTTCATTTATAACTACTTGAACTATTCCTGTTGTATCTCTAATATCCATGAAAATAATACTGCCTAGATTTCTTTCTTTTGCTACCCAACCCATTACAATAACTTCTTTGCCTAAGCAATTCTCCAAAACTTCTCCACACATGTTTGTTCTTTTAAAATTTTTTATAGTATCCATAATTCCTCCAGTTTTAAATTATAATTTATATAAATTAAATATATTTTTGAAATAAAAAAACTCGCCACAAGGGACGAGTTAACTCGCGGTACCACCCTAATTAGGTAAACCTCTCTCATTGTTTTAACGCTTCTAGCGGAATAATCTACTCCAAGATGTCAATTTTAGTATGTATAATAAGTTCCACCAAACCTTATCTCTCTAGAAAACATATTCTAAAATACCCTTCTCTTCCTTGTATTTCTAATTATCATTATATAATATTTATATATTAAGTCAATTTATTTCTTTCTACTTAGTCTATTTTTAATGCTATTTAAAAGAGCATATAACTCTTTAACTCTAAATAGCAATAATAAAATTAAATACACTAGAGCAGACATCATTATAGAAATCAGTAAACTAATATTACTACCAAATCTATTATTTAATAAGCTAAATGAAATATATGCAAATACTCCCATTAATACACTTGCAACAATCATTTTTAAATTTTCTTTCTTAAAATTTTGTAAGTCTGAAAAATCTCCAATTTTCTTTTTAAGTCTTAAGTATAGAGTTGTAGCACCATAATATGCAGCAATTGTAGACCCTAAAGCTAAGCCTGATAAGCCTATAAATCTCGATAATATTATACTTGCAATTATATTTACCAATACCATATAGAACGAATTTATTGTAGGGGTTTTTGTGTCCTTCAAGCTATAGAAGGATTTAAATAAAACATCTCTAGCACCTATTGCCAAAAGTCCCAGTGCATAAAAAAGCAGACAAGGAGCTGTCAATACAGTATCTTCAGGTTTAAAGGCTCTTCCTTCATAAACCAATCTTACAATTGGCTCAGATAATACAGCAAGTCCTATCATTGCCGGCAAAACCAAAATATTCATTGAGGTCAAAGTATCCAATATAGTTTTTTTAAATTCCTTAATATTTCCTCTACCGGCAATTTTACTTAGTAAGGGATAAGCTACTGTTGTAATTGATATTATAACTATTCCATTAACAAATTCACTTAACTTTGAGGAATAGTCCATAATTGTAATACCTTGCCCACCTAAAATCATAGAAGAAAGGTTCTTATCAATGATAATATTCAATTGACTAATAGATGTTCCAAATATTACCGGTATAGCCATTATTAACATACTTTTAATTTCTGGCTCTTTTATATCCAATATTTTAGTCCATTTAAATTTTCTTTTTTTAATTGCAGGTATATAAGGAACAAATTGAACAATAGTTGCAAAAGTAAGACCTATTGCTAAAAAGTAAACATTTATGTATTTACCTAAAAACAATGATATTAATATAAAAAAATTTAAAATAAACCCTTGTATTGCCGGAACTATAAATTCATTTTTACAATTTAAATAACCTCTATAAACAGTCGCTACAGCCATAGCAGGTAAACTTAAATATGTAATTTGTGTAAAAATCGTAGTTAATTCCCTTGCTTCATTATTTAGCTTAAATGCAAATAAATAAGTAATCGGCTTTGCAAATATCTGACATATAAGCATTAAAATAATACTTATTATTAAGGTAATATTACCTAAATTACTTGTGAATTTATCGGCTATTAAGTATCCTTCTCTATCTTCTAACCTTTTATAAGTTGGAATAAATCCTGTCGTAATTCCTACAGAAATAAAACTAAATATTACAACCGGTATTGACATAGCTAAAGAAAAAGCTGCTGCCACATCACCAGTTCCAAATAATCTTGATAAAACAGCATTTCTTAAAGCACCTATAACTTTAGATGTAATTGTTATAATCATTAAAATAATCGTAGTGGCTTTCATGTTTCCCCCTTATTTATCTACTATAAACTATAACTTTACCATATTTGTATTTTTCAATCAATAAAAAAAGAAGCTATTAACTTCTTTTTTTCCCAAATCTATTTTTAAAACTATCTAAGGTTCTAAATAATTCTTTTACATTTAATATATACAAACAGATTCCATATACTATTACAGCAAAAACAACTGCAATTAATAAGGAAATAGTACTTCCTAAATAACCTAGCATAAATTTATATAGCAAATAAGAAAGTCCGCCCATAATTAAACTTGATAAAATCATTTTAGTATTCTCTCTTAAGAAAATTCTTATTCCACCAAATCTACCTACTTTTTTTCTTAGTCTTATTGCTAATGTTAAAGAACCAAAGTAAGCTCCTAAAGATGTTCCTAAAGCTAAACCTGGTAATCCAATAAAGTAGGCTGCAATTAAACTGAGGACCAAATCGACAAAAATCATATATACTGAATTAATTGTAGGTGTTTTAGTATCCTTCAAAGCATAGAAAGATTTTAATAGTATATCTCTAAATGCTATTCCTACTAATCCAAAGGCATAACATTGTAAAGTTTGAGCTGTAATAATAGTGTTCTGGTAAGTCCATTCCCCTCTATTAAATGCCAAATTTACTATTGGTATTGCATATATTATAAGACCAATGGAAGCAGGATAAACCAATATATTCATAGAGTCCATTGAAGATAAAATCATTCTTTTGAATTTTCTAATATCTCTTGAGGCAGTACTTTCACTTAATGCTGTATAAGCAACAGTCCCTATTGAAACCACTACTATTCCATTTACAAACTCACTTAATCTAGATGCATATTTCATTGTAGAATATCCACCTACAGACTGAATAAAAGTTGCAAGGTTTTTGTCAATCATGACTCCAATTTGACTAACAGATACTCCGAATATTACAGGAATAGCTAAATACAACATACTTTTCAAATGTTTGTCTGACCAATCTATTTTGGGTATCCATTTAAATCCAGTTTTCTTTACTGCTGGAATATAAGGTATAAATTGTACTATAGTACCCAGAGTTAAACCTATTGGCAATATATATATATTGGTTTTAGATCCTAAAACAATTGAAACTATTATAAATAAATTTAAAATAAACCCTTGTATTGCTGGAACTAGATAGTTTTCTCTAGCATAAAGATATCCTCTATAAACTGTAGCCACTGATGTAGCAACTAAACTTAAATATGTTATTCTTAAAAAATTAGTTGCTAAAGCATGGGATTCTTTTGGAAAATTATAGGCTAATAATTTAGTTAAGGGACTGGCAAATATTTGGCAAAATATAACAATTACTATACCAATTACTATACTTACATTTCCCATATTACTGGTAAATCTATTAGCTAATAAAATACCTTCCTTTTTTTCTATTCTTTTATATGTAGGAATAAATCCTGTAGATATACCTACTGCTACAAAGCTAAATATAAGAATAGGTAAATCCATTGCTATATTAAATGCATCTGCAACTATACCAGTAGCAAAATACTTCGCCAATAAAGATTCTCGTAACAAACCTAAGAATTTGGATATAATTGTAATTATCATTAATAAAAAAGCTGTTGACTTCATAACATCTCCTAAAATTTATATAAGCATAAGACATATTATAATATAAAATTTTATAATTTGCTAGATACTATTATTTCATATAATAATATATGCTATACTAATAGTATAAAAAAATAAGGAGTTATATGTAATGTTTTTCAAAGAATTGTTAAATTTAACTACACTTAAAATACAAAAAAATAATGTAAAAATTAATAATGAAATAATTCATATTAAGACCAATAATTTTATAGATAATGAAAATACATTAAATATTATTGATGGAAATTCCTTTAATAAATTAAAGGATGTAAAAGGTAATTATTTAATTTATAATTGTAATAAAGAAATTTCTTTAAACCAAAATATCAATTACATTGTTACAAATTTAGATAATTGTTATGAAATTGTAGATATTGTTAATGAATGCTTATATAAACATAATAATTTTCTTTTTCTAGTATATGATATTATTGCGAATAATAGGGGAATTGATGAATTATTAAAAATTTTTAAAAAAGAATACAATTCAAATGTATGTATCCTAAGCAACAATAAAAAATTAGTTTATAATATTTTTGATTTTAATAAGGTTAATGATATATTCTCCCTTAAAATATCGAAAAAAGCATCATCTCGTGTTTTTGGATATTTAGCTTTTGAAAATGTTGATGAAAAACTACACGATAGCATAGACAAGGTAAGTGGAATAACTTCCATATATATATATACTTGCATAAATGAATTTATTAACAGTAAGGATAAGTTTTATGATACATTAAAAAATTTATCTTTAAATAATTTTACTGATGAAGATGCACAGATTTTAAAAATTATTAATTGGAATATAAATGATCAATATAAACTATATAATTTAAAATTAGAAGGCGGTCTTTTCAAATATAGGGATATGTTTGTTCATGGCAATAAATTTATACTAGATTACCCTATGTACCTATATTCTATAATCGTAAATAATAATCTTCTTATTTTATTAAATGAATCTAATTTAAATAGCGACAAAATAAAAACCAACATACAAAATTATATTGATAAGTATAATCTTGATTATTCTACAATATATTTGAGAAAAAATTTATTAAATTTCTATAAAGCCTATGAACTTACTAAATATATTATAGATAATAATTTAAATATTAAAGAGAATATAGATTTAAATTTAGATAAATTAATATTCTCCATGTCACTTTCCAATGATTTTATTGAAATGGCTATACCCGAAGAGGTTATTGCTTTAAAAAACTATGATAAAGATAAAAATTCAGAATTATTAAAAACCCTATATTACTATTTAATTGAAGAAAGGTCTTTAATTAAGGCATCTAAACAAATGGATGTTCACAGAAACTCTATAGTGTACAGAATTAACAAAGTTAATGAACTTGTAGATATAGACCTTGAAAAATCAACTTCTAGGCAAAATATTTTAATCGCCTTAGAAATACTAGATAAATTAAATCCAGGATTAATAAAATAATTATTCATCCTGGATTTGTTCTAATAAAATCATTGCATTATTAAAAATATCTTCTGAAATATCGTAATATTGAACTATGTTTTCTAAATCTTCCTTAGCTTTTCTATTTTCTCCTAAATTTAAAAAGATTACAGCCCTATTAAACAACAATATTTCATTATCTTCATATTCCTTTAAACCTTTTTCTATTATTTCAATTGTCAATTCTATATATCCAACTTGAGATAAAAAATAACTATAGTCTATATAAAATTCTACTTCTTTATTTTTAAAATCATCTGCTAGTGAATAATATTTAAAGGCTTTATTATTTTCCATTAAGGCAAAATAAGCATTAGCTAAATAATAATATTTTCTATAATCGTATATGTCATTATTTTCTAATTTTTCTATAACCTCATAGAATTTACCATTTTCAAGTAAATACTTGCTTTCCAATAATATTACTTCAATTTGTAAAAAATCTAATTTATTATCTATTTCTTTTTCAATTTCTTCTATATTGTTTATATTTAAATTTTTTAAATTTTTCTTTGATTCCAAATAATAATAGTTAGCTTTTATTAAATTATCTCGATTTAATTCAATATTTCCCAATAAAAAATATGTTAATGGATATTTTTCATCAATAGAAATATTTTTATTTAATACCTTCTCTGCTTCTTCTAAAAATATATTATTGTTTTTACTTTCATATAATTCCAATAATGTTAAAGTATAATAATAATTACTGGTTACATCTTGAAAATTATCATAATTAAACTTTAAAAAAATATTTGAGATTTCTACATCATCTTGTAATTCATAAATAGCCATATTTAAAACAGCTTCTTTTAAATTTGTAATATTTTTAAATAAAAAATCAAAATATCTTTCTGCATACTTAAAATTGAAATCCACAGCTAAATTAAATATTATACCTCTAAAAAAATATTTAAACTCAATTTCTTCATTAAAAGTTCCTGACTTAATTTCTTCTGTAAAATCTTTTTTTAATATTGGTAGAGGAAAGTCAATATCTACTAAACTTTCTTTTAATTCTAAGTACAATATTTCGTCTGATTTTGAACTATAATAGTCTTTAATATTTTCCATTAATTAAACTTCCTCATATAATCTCGTTTTCTCATTGATGAACCATTTAAAATCTCAAATAAATTTCCTCTGTATATTAAAAATATACTATAGATTAATACTATTAATAATGAAATTAAAATATCTAAAATATTTTTAGTAAATGAAATATTAAAAGGTAATATATATGGTAAGTCTAAAAGCCATAACACTCCAAAGAATAATAAATTTGGTAATCCCCAATTTATTATATTATTTTTTAGAAATTCCAAGGAATGTATTAAAGTTCCTTGAGAATCATAATTTTCCAAATATATGGACTCTGGCAAGGCATTGAATACTATTAAAAGAACAGGAATTAAAAAATTATATATTCTATATAAACCACCAATTTGTAAAATTAACCTTACTAAATAGAATATAAATGCTATTTGAATTATTTTATACATAAATTGGCTACTACTATCTTGAATAAATCCCTTACCCTTTCCATTTGTCTTTACAGCCTTAAATAATATATTCATTATAAAAGAAATTATAAAAATTTCTAATATATATATTAATAGGTCTATTATAATTGAAAACATTCCAAACCCAAATATTGAATTTAAAATATTACTTACAATATTAATAACTAGTGAACTTGCTATTATAGCTATGGCTACAATAAAAAAATACCTTATTCCTTTAAAAGTATTCTTTATTGCAGTTTTTTGTACATAAAGAAAATCTTGTAAATAATTCATATTATCTCCTTATAATAATCTGTTATATTATAAAATTCATTGTTGTTTTTATCATATAATACAATACAATTTTTTTCATAATAATTGTTATTTTTCATAACATCAATTATATCATACTTAAATTTTAAGATAAAAATATTCTTAACCAATTTTTTTGTTGTCATACCTAGGGCATATTTTCCAATAGTATTCAAAATTTCATCATTTTTTAATAATTCATGTTTTATCTGGTTTTCAATTACTGCCGGGTTTAAAAAATAAGGAATTTTTTTATTTGTAATTATATAGTCATGAATAAGTAATTCTAAAAGAATATTTTTATATTTGAAATCTTTAAATACAATAAAATCTTTGAAAATCAAATAAAGATTATCTCTTGAGTGATTCCTAAAATAGTAGTTGTTTTTCTTCCAATAATTTGAAAAATCTTCAAAAAAATCAAAATCTGTTTTATAATAATTCTTTACAACAAATTCAAAAGTGTTAATAAAGTATTTTTCATTATAATATTTATCTACTAATGTTTCTATAAGTTTAATTTTCTGAATTTCATCATAGCTTATCCATTTGGTAAATATAACTTCAAAAGGTGGATCATCATCATAAATAATTCCATATTCTTTACTTTTATACCACAATGGTGAACCCTTTAAAACCTTTAAAAACCCTAATTGAAGTTTATCAGGTCTAATCGATAAAATATCGTTAAAGGATTTTTTTAAACTTTCATAATCCTCAAAGGGTAAACCTGTAATTAAATCTAAATGTAAATGAATATTGTTATAACTTATTATTTCTTTACAAACTTTTTTTATTTGTTCAAATTCCCCTACTCTTTTTATTGCCTTACAAGTTTTAACATTAGTTGATTGAACGCCAATTTCAAATTGAAAAAGATCTTTTCTTAAATTCTTAAATAATTTCAAGTAATCCTTGTCAATTAATGTAGGGTGTATTTCTAAATGAAATGTTGTTACTCCCTTATCATTTTCTTTAATAAACTTCATTAACTCTAAAGCACGGTTTTTGTCGTAGTTAAATGTTCTGTCTATAAATTTAACTAGTGGTACTTCTAAATCAATAAATTTTTTAATGTCTTTCTTACATCTCTCTAAATCGAAATATCTAACTTTTTTTGTAGAAGAGGAAAGACAAAATTCACAATTGTAGGGACAGCCTCTTGAAGTTTCATAATATATTATTTTTTTGTCTTTAATGTGTTCATCAGTATATTCAAATTCAGATATTTTTAAATCATTTATTACTTGGTAATTTGTATTTCCTAATATATTATTATTCTTTCTTCCTAAAATTCCATCAGGTAAAATAGATTCTTTATTTACTATATAATTTAATAATTTAAAAAAAACTAATTCTCCCTCACCTGAAATAATATAATCAATACTTTTGTTTTCCTTTAATAATTCCTCTCCATTATAGGATACTTCAGGTCCTCCTAGTATAATTATAATATCTTCCTTTATTTTTTTGATTTTCTTACATATTTTTAAAGTTTCTTCAACATTCCAAATATATGTGGAAAATCCTATTATCTCATAATCATTTTTCATGATTTCATAAATAATATCATCTATATTTTGATTAATAGTAAAATCCTTTGTGTCAACTTTATAATAGTCCTTCACAGTTGATTTTAAATATTGTATTGCAATATTACTATGAATATATTTTGTATTTAAAGATGTTAATAAAATTTTCATTTTTCACCTATCTAAAAAAGACTAGTTAAACTAGTCTTACATTTTTTCAGGAGCTGCTATTCCCAATAAATTCAAACTTGTAGTTAAAACTACCTTCGTTGCATATGTTAGAAGTAATCTGGCACTTTTAAGATTTTCTTCTGCCGAACTTATTGGACATGAATTATAAAATCTATTAAAAGCCTTTGCTAATTCTACTGAATATCTTGTAACAAATGATGGTTCTAATTTATTAGCAGCATTTTCTAAAACATTACTAAAATTATCTAAAATCTTAATTATAGCAATTTCTTCTTCTTCTTTTAATAAGGTATAGTCTACATTTTCTTCAACTTGGAAATTAACTTTATTTAAAATTGATGACGCCCTAGCATTTGCATACTGAACATATGGACCTGTTTCACCATCAAAGTTTAAAACTTGATCCCAATCAAATACATAATCCTTTATACGATTATTAAATAAATCTTGGAAAATTATTGCTCCTACACCTATTTCCTTTGCAACTTTTTCTTTATTTTCCAAGTCGGGATTTCTATTTTCTATTATTTCATTGGTTTTACTTATAGCTTGATTTAAAACCTCTTCTAAAAATATAACTTTTCCTTCTCTGGTTTTCATTGCACCATCTTTCATAGATACCATTCCAAAAGAAACATGGACACAATCATCTGCCCATTCATAACCCATTTCTTTTAGTACTGCTACAAGTTGTTGGAAATGTAGTCGTTGTTGAGAAGCTACAACATAATTATTTTTATAAAAATCATATGTTTTCTTTCTGTATATTGCCGTAGCAATATCCCTAGTAATATAAGTACTTGAACCATTGCTTTTTTTAATAAGCACAGGTGGTAAATCGTATTTTTCTAAATCTACTATTATTGCTCCTTCAGATTCTTTCAAAAGATTTTTCTCTTCAAGCTCCTTAATTACTTCTCCCATAAATTGCGAATGATAAGCTTCACCATTATAATTGTCAAATTTAACACCTAATAATTCATAAACCCTATTAAATTCTTTTAAACTAATATCTTTAAACCATTGCCATAATTCAAGGGCTTCCTTGTCTTTTTTTTCTAGTCTGTCAAACCAATATCTTGCTTCATCCATTAAGACTTCATTTTCTTTGGCTTCTTTATTGTACCTAACATACAAATCAAGCAAACCATTAATAGGATCTCTGTCTATGATCTCTTTACTTCCCCATTTTTTATATGCTGAAATCATCATACCAAATTGAGTACCATAGTCACCTATGTAATTTATTGCCACTGTATTATAGTCTTGGTATTTCAAAATATTATTAATGGAATTTCCAATTACTGTAGACCTTAAATGTCCAATATGAAAAGGCTTAGCTATATTAGTTGAAGAAAATTCAACTATAGCAGTTTTTCCTAATCCAATATTTTTTGAACCGAATTTTTTATTATTTAACACGCCTTCTAAAACTTCTTTTGTCAATAATTCATTATTAACAAAAAAGTTAATATATGGACCTGTATTTACTATATTTGAAAAAAATTCTCCTTTAGTTAATTTACCAGCTAATTCTTCTGCTATTAAATTTGGTGCCTTCTTAAAAGTTTTAGCAAATTTGAACACAGGAAAAGCGTAATCTCCCATACTCGATTCTGGTGGTATTTCTATAAGAGAAATAATTTCCTCTCTTGAAATATCTAGTTTCAATTCTTCTAATTTATCTACAACCTTAATTTTAAAATCTATCATATTTACCTCTCATTACTTTATTTCTACAACAGTTACTCCAGTACCACCTTCAGAATAGGAACCTATTCTATAGGATTTTACATACTTATTCTTTTTTAGATAATTTTGGACGCCTTGTCTTAACACTCCAGTTCCTTTTCCATGTATTAGTCTTATTTCTTTAATTCCTACAATATAAGCATCATCTATAAATTTTTCAATTTCATAAATAGCCTCTTCAATATTATAACCCCTTAAGTCTAATTCGCTACTTATATTTTTATTAGCCTTACTTTTTATAATATTCTTTATATTGGTTTTTGCCTTTTTTTCATCAGTAGACTCTACAAGTTTTAGGTTATTTACATTTGCATTTAATTTAATAATACCTATTTGAACTTGAACTTCACCTTTTCTATTTGGTTTAGAAATCACCTGTCCAACATCATTCATTCCTAGAACTTCTACTTCATCACCTATAGTTATATCTCTTTTTTCCTCTTTGTCTACTGTACCTAAAAGTCCCTTATTGCTAATATTCTTTTTTAATTTTTTATTAAAATTTTGTTCAATTTTAGTAGCTTGATGGGCTATATTTTCTTCAGAGCTACTTTGTAAGTATTTTAATTTTTTTATTAGTTCAGAACTAGAATCTTTCGCTTCCTGTATTATACTATAAGCTTTTTCCTTAGCATCATCAATAATTTTAGTTCTAGATAACTTAGTTTTATCTATTTCTTCATTTAACTTAGTTTTTAATAAAGTAACTTCCTCTTCAAGTTTTCTCTGTCTTTCCTTGCTTTCCTCTATTTCACGTCTATCATATTCTATTTTAGATAAAATATCCTCAAAGTTTTGATTTTCCTCTGATATTAGTTTTCGAGCCTCATTTATAATGGACTCACTTAGTCCAAGTCTTTTTGAAATTTCAAAAGCATTTGACTTACCAGGTAAACCTATTGTTAACCTATATGTTGGACTTAAAGTATTTACATCAAACTCTACTGAACCATTTTTTACACCTTCGGTATTTAATGCAAATAACTTCAATTGAGAATAATGAGTAGTAGCTATAGTTCTAATATTTTTGTGTAATAATTTTTCTAAAATAGCTATAGCTAGGGCAGCCCCTTCTGTTGGATCAGTTCCTGCTCCTAATTCATCAAAAAGTACTAAGGAATTATATTTTAAATTATTCATTATTTCTACAATATTTGTCATATGTGAAGAAAATGTACTTAACGATTGTTCTATACTTTGTTCATCACCAATATCTGCATATATTTCATCAAAAACAGCTATTTCAGAATTTTCCTTACATGGAATTAATAAGCCTGATTGGGCCATTAAAGTAAGTAATCCCACTGTTTTTAATGTTACTGTTTTTCCACCTGTATTTGGTCCAGTAATTACTAAAGTATTATAATCCCTACCAAAATTAATATCGATTGGAACTACCTTGTTTTTATCCAGTAAAGGATGTCTTGCTTTTTTTAAATCAACTATTCCCTTTTTATTAATAATGGGCCTAGAACAATTATATTCAATAGCTAAATTTCCCTTTGCAAATATAAAATCCAATCTGGACAAATATTTTTGATTAATAATTAAATCATCTTTTATTTCAAATAATTTTAAGGACAACTCTCTTAATATTTTTTTTATTTCTTCTTCTTCCTTAGCTTCCAATATTCTAATATCGTTATTTATTTCTACTACAGCCATTGGTTCTATAAAAGAAGTTGCTCCCGAAGACGATTGGTCATGAACAATACCCTTTATTAAATTTCTATTTTCTGATTTTACCGGAATTACATATCGTCCATCCCTAATTGTTACAAAAGAATCCTGTAATAGATTTTGTGAATTTTGAGATTTTAAAATACTATTTAGTTTTTCTCTAATAGAATTAGATTTGTTTAATATTTCTCTTCTAATTCTTTTTAATTCACTACTAGCGTTATCACTTATTTCATTTTCTGAAATAATAGCATTTGAAATTTCTTTTTCTATATTATTATATTCAGTTAAAGAAGAAACTATAGCCGATACTATTGGATACTTATTTTCATTTTCTATAGTATTAGGTAAATATCTTTTTATTTCATTAACCGATCTTAATAATGCAGAAGCATCTAAAAGCTCTCTTGTACCTAGACTTCCTCCCTTTTCTACATGTTTTAAAGGTAATATAAAATCATTGATTTCATATATAGAAGGATTGCCAAATGCAAATATTAAGCTAGTTGCTTCTTCTGTTTCCTTAAGTTTTTCTTCAATTTCTTCAAAATCTGAAATAGGTTCTAATTTTTTTGATATCTTTTTACCTAAGTTCGATTTTGTATAATTTACTAATTTATTTATTATTGTATTGTATTCTAAAATTTTTATTGCTTTATTATTCATTAATTTATACCTTTTAAAAAATGTCCCTTAGTATATTCTTCGTTATTATTATCTATTTTATAAACCTTCTTATTATTGATTTTATCATTGTATTTTTTTATTAAATCATCTACTTTATTATAAGCAATAATTCTTAAATTGCCACCCTTTTCTAAATTAATATTTTTAACAATATCGTAAATGTCTAAAATTTTATTATGATATAATTCACTATAACCATTAAATCTGTTAACTAAAAAATATTCATTATTATTATTTTTTAAATAGTGGTTTTTAGAAAATTTACATAAATTACATTTACTATCGTCTTTACAACCCTTTAAAATACTAAACGGACAGTTTTTCATTACCATAGAGGTTAAATATCCGTGGACTAATATTTCAAAATCATTATCAATTTTTGTAATTAAATCATTAATTTCATCTATATTTAATTCTGTTGACAAGGATATTTTAAACAGTCCTAAGTTTTTTAAAAGCCAATAGGCTTTAGAATTTAATACATTTAGTCCTATATCTCCAATAATTTTTGCATTAGGAAACTTTTCCTTAACAAATTGAATATCTCCTAAATTATTTACTAAAAATCCTTTTATATTGTTTTTATTTTTAATTTCAACGCTAATTTTTTCTAATTCTTTACTAGTGGCTATTCTTGGTATTTTATAATAACTATTTTCAATATTATTATAATCATTTGTATAAATATCACCATAATCATTTTCAAGATTTTCCACTATATTAATTAATTCTAAGTTAATTTTAGTCGTTGCAGGGTTTGTTGATTGGAAACTTTTAAAATCTATATTTACTTTATTTACATACTCTCTGCTATTAAAATTAGTTAGTATTTTATCTAATTTAAATATTATATCTCTTCGTAACTCGTTTAAAACCTTAATAGGTATAAATATGTTCTCATCTAATTCCAATTCAATAGAATGTAATTTATAGTTGGTATTTCCCATTTTAGATAGTTGCTCTACTATTCTATCTCTGCTTAAAGGTTGTTTTATGGCTTTTAAAACAGTATGATTTGAATCTGCAAATACAGTTTTATTACAACTTTTTGCATAAATTCTAGGATTTTCCCCAATTTTACCAATAAATTTAATATCAATATCTTTAAGATTATCGATTTTTGCATTTTCCAATTCATTTTTTATTTCAATAGAACTTGTTCTTCTTACTTTAGAATCAACTTTTGAATCGTGAATATGGTCACTAAATAAAGTTTCCCCTACATCATAATCCTTAGTTAAGGTAAGTTGAATTACCTTATTTTTTACTGTTTCAAAAAGTAGAATATCCCCTTTTTTTACTTTTATAAAAAACTCTATTGCTTTTTGTTTATTTTTTTTAACAATTTTGCCAACAATTAAACCTTTTTTATTCTTCTCTCTATTAATTTCAATAAAATCTCTGCCAAAGCTATAATTAATTAACCCCTTTGTATATCCTCTATTAGATACTTCATCAAGAATCCTATCATCTATATAGTGATTATTCAATTTACTCTTATAGGTTTTAACTACGGTATAGACATATTCTGGCTTTTTCATTCTTCCTTCTATTTTAAAGGATTTAATTCCAATATCTCTTAATTCTGTAATATTATCAATTGTGCATAAATCTTTTGGACTTAAATAAGATCTAGGGGCCTTGTTAGAATTTACAATATTAAACTCTGAATCATATATTGTATATTCTTTTCTACAAGGTTGGGCACATTTTCCCCTGTTACCACTTCTTCCTCCAATATATGAACTCATAAGACATTGACCTGATGATGAAATACATAGTGAACCATGAATAAATACCTCTAGTTCTATATCTAGATTTTCAGCTATATACTTTATTTCATCTATAGGGGTTTCCCTTGCTAAAACTATTCTTTTAAAACCTAGTTTTTTCATAAGTTTTGCACCGTAATAATTATTAATATTAATTTGTGTACTAGCATGTACATCCATATTAGGTAAATATTGCTTAATTAAAGTCAATAGGCCTAAATCTTGGATTATTACAGCATCAACATCTAAATTATATAAGTCAATAATGTAGTTTAAAGCATCATTTAATTCATAATCATGTAATAATGTATTTACTGTTACATATACCTTAATATTATTACTATGGCATTTTCTAACTAAATCTCTAATGTTTTCTATTGTAAAATTTTCTGCATATGCTCGTGCACTAAAATTTTTTCCACCTAAATAAACAGCATCAGCTCCTGCCTTAATTGCTGCATCTAACATCAACAAATTCCCTACAGGAGCCAATACCTCAAAATCATAATTTTTCAATTATAAAACCTTACCCTTGATTTTTTCTAATTCTCTTTTTACCGAATTAACTATTATTAATGTCTGTGTGTAATCTCTTCTAAGATTATCCATATTATCGTTTAATTTTTTAATAGTATTGTTTTTACCTTCTAGTTCTTGTAAATAGTTTGATGTTTCTATTTTAAGAGTTTCAATATATTGATTTAGCTTATTTATATTGTTAAGGTAAAGATTAATGTCCTCTTTTAGTTTTAAATTATCTTTTTCTAGTTGGTTAATATTTTTTATAAAATTTTCATTCTTTTCTTTTATTGTTCTTTTTTCCTGTCTGAAACTGTCTATCTCATCTCTTAAATTTGAAATCTCTAAATCATTATTTGTAATTTCTTCACTAAAATATAACAAAGCTAAGCTTAGAAGCATCTCCTGTTTTAAATTAGGATTATTTTTTCTTAGTTCTGATAATTTACTATTAATTTTACTGGTAATTTCATCTATAGCTTCTTCTGATTTGTCAGATTTTATTGTATAGGTATTATTTAATATCCTTATATTATATTTTGTTTTTTCAGACATTTTAGCTCCTTAATTTAGCACCAAAACCCTTTTCTAACTCGTTTAATATATCTTCTACAATAATGTTCACTTCTTTTTCTTTTAATGTTCTTTCTGGAGATTGAAAAACTATTCTATATGCTAAGCTCTTTTTATTGCTATCTACGTGCTCTCCTGTGTATATATCAAATAAATCTATTTTTTGCACAAGACCTTTTCCTGAACCTTCTATTACATTTTCAATTTTTGCAGTTTCTAAATTTCTATCTACAACAATTGCTATATCCCGTTCAATACTAGGATACTTTATAATTGGCTTATATGTCTTTTCTAAATTTACATATTTTCCCACTATTGATAAATCAATTTCAGCTATATATACTCTTGAACCAATATTATAGTTTTCTGCAACTTCATAGCTAATTTCTCCAATTTGTCCTAGTACTTCTCCCTTAAAAGCAATGCTTGCTGCTCTACCTGGATGAAATGTTTTATTATCTGTTAAGGCAGTAAATTCTAAATCTTTCAAACCTAATTGATTTAAATAGATTGACACTATATCCTTTATATCATAAAAATCATATTTACCGTACATTCCCAATGTTACTTTTTTACTTTCTACTGGAAGTTTTTTTGCATCATAGGAATGGAATGTATTTCCTAATTCATAAACCTTAAATTCATCTATTTTATTTTTACTATTTTTTTCCAATACATTTAAAATATTTGGAATTAAAGTAGTTCGCATTACACTAAAGTCTTCCCCTAATGGATTTTTTAATGTAACTAATTCCTCTTCATCAATATCCGTTAATGTTTTAGAGTAGGCTTTTCTGCTTATAAAAGAATAGGTAGTAGCTTCATATAACCCCAATGCATACATTATATTTTTAGTTTCATCTTCTATTAGTCTATTATATGATTTTTTACCTCGTAATAATCCTCCACCTAATGGTTTTGGTTCAATATTATGGAAACCATATAATCTCCCCACTTCCTCAATTATATCTTCTTCTATACTAATATCCAATCTAAATTTAGGAACTTTTACTATTAAAATATCATTTTCTTCTTCTACTTCAAATTCTAAATTTTCTAAATAGTTTACAATTTCTTCCTTAGAAATTTCTGTTCCCAATAATTTATTGATTCTTTCAACACTAATATTAATTATCCTATCTTCTTGAGGTTTTTTATAAATATCATAGCTTCCTTTAACAACGGTACCTGAATTTGTTTCTTCAATAAGTTCACAAACTCTTTCGGCTGCATATTTACTTATTTCAGGTGATATTCCCTTTTCAAACCTTTGAGATGCCTCTGTTCTAAGTCCTAAATGTTTAGAGGTTTTTCTAACTGAATCAGCATCAAATACTGCAGATTCAACTAAAATAGTTTTTGTACTATTAGTTATTTCACTATTTAATCCTCCCATAACTCCAGCTATGGCTACCGGTTTTTTCCCATCGGAAATAACTAGATCCGTTTTCCTTAATTTTCTACTGTTATTGTCCAATGTTGTCATTTCTTCATTTTCATTTGCTTGTCTTACAATGATTTTTTTATCTTCTAAAGTTTCAATATCAAAAGCATGAAGAGGTTGTCCTAATTCCAATAAAACATAGTTTGTAATATCTACAATATTATTTATCGGCCTCATTCCAGCTTGCATTAAGTAATTTTGCATCCATTGAGGAGATTCTTTTACTACAACATCTTTTACAATTTTTCCCACATATCTTAAACAATTGTCAGATAAAACTTCTATTGAGTTAAAATAATTTTCAATTTTATCCTCTTCTCTTTCTATATTTATTGTTGGTAAATTGATTTTCTTGTTAAAAGTTGCTGCTACTTCTCTTGAAATACCTACTATTGACAAACAATCCGATCTATTAGGCGTTATTTCAAATTCTACAACTGGATCCTTTAATTGTAAAGCATCTATAATATTTTCTCCAATTTTACCATTTTCTAAAATTATAATTCCATTTGCTGAACTTTTAGGAATAACACTATCAATATATCCTAATTCTTCATATGAACATAACATTCCTGTAGACTCTATTCCCTTTAAATCAATTGGCTTTATTTCTAACCCATCTGGTAATATTGCTCCAAGTTTTGCAAAAGCTACTAAATCTCCTTCTTTCATATTTTTAGCACCGGTAATTATTTCAACTACTTTTTCTCCATAATCAACTTTTACTAAGGATAATTTATCAGCATTAGGATGTTTTTTTATTTCTAATATTTTTGCAACAACTATATTGTTTAATTTTTCTCCTAAATCATTAATTGATTCAACATGTGAACCTGATAGTGTAACTTCATTTATTAATTCCATAATATCTGTATCTATATTAACATATTCTTTCATCCAAACTATTGGTAATAGCATATATTCCTCCTAAAACTGTTCTAAAAATCTCTTATCGTTATCATATAATAATCTAATGTTATTAATACCATGTTTTACCATTGTAATTCTATCTATTCCCATTCCAAAGGCAAATCCTGAATAAATTTCCGGATCAATGCCACAATTTCTCAATACATTAGGATGAACCATTCCACATCCTAATAATTCCATACTCCATCCTGTATAATTACATTCTGGACATCCTTCACCATGACAGGAAAAGCATGACACATCTACTTCTGCAGATGGTTCTGTAAAAGGAAAATAGTGTGGTCTATATCTAGTTTTCATATCTTCCCCAAAGAATTCTCTAATAAATACATCTAAGGTATGCATTAAATTAGACATGGTAACATTTTTATCTACTACTAAACCCTCAATTTGATGAAACATCGGAGAGTGTGTGTCGTCAACATCATCAAATCTAAAGGTCCTACCTGCTGAAACCATCCTAATTGGAGGTTTGTTATTTAACATAGTTCTAATTTGAACTGTTGAAGTATGAGTTCTAAGTAAAATATCTTCATTTATATAAAATGTATCTGTTAAGTCCCTAGATGGATGATTTTTAGGCGAATTTAACAAATCGAAATTATTTGCAACAGTTTCAACCTCTGGTCCTTCTATAATTGAAAACCCCATTGTTTGAAACAGATTTTCCAATTCCTCCATAGTCTTATTTAAAGGATGTCTATGACCTATTTTTAAAGAGCCCTTTTTTGCTGTAACATCGATTTTTTCTTCCTCTATTTTAATTTTGTTTATTTTTTCTATTAATTCCTTTTTCTTTATTCCAATATAGTCTTCTATGTCATTTCTTATTTCATTTGCATATTGTCCTACAATAGGTCTTTCTTCTTTAGATAGTTTTCCCATTCCTCTTAAAACTAGAGTCAACTCTCCTTTTTTACCTAATATTTTAACTCTAATTTTCTCTAATTCTTCTAAATTTTTTATTTCACCTAATTTAGCTAAAGTTTGTTCTTTTATATTCAATAATTTATTTTTCATTTTTCCTCCTATTAGTAACCTATATTAAATAAAAAAATCTCCCATCCCAAAATGGGACGAAAGATTTCCGCGGTACCACCCAAATTATGAAAACATCACTTAATTTGAAACTATATATCGTTAGTTAACGCTCAGAATTACCTGAGAACTCCGGAATGAATAGGGATAGTTTAATTACTATGTTTCACCAATTCATAGCTCTCTACTAATTAAAATCTATCTTTTTTTCCTTCACTGTACTTATTAAATTAAAATAAAACATTGTAACCGATGCAGCAATTGCTGCATTTAAAGATTCAACATTTTTTGAAATTGGAATAATAATATTTTTATCTGAAATCTCTATAATTTCCTTGTCTACTCCATTTGCCTCATTTCCAATAATTATAGCATGTTTTTTTATATCTGTCATATTAAATATGCTTTCTGCATTGTCCGATAATGACATAGAATATATTAAATGTGTGTTTTTTAATATATTTAAATCCTCTAGTTTTATTTCTTTTAAATTAACTCTAAAAATAGATCCCATAGAAGATCGTAAAACCTTATGATTGTATATATTTACACAACCATTTATTAATAATATATTATTATATCCAAAGGATTCAGCAGTACGTATTATTGTCCCCATATTTCCTGGATCTCTAATATTATCCAAGACTAAAAGATTTTTACTTAAATCTATTTCCTTATTACTTAAGAACTCACATATAGCTAGTATTCCTTCAGAATTTTTCATTTCTGTTATTTCATTAAATAAGGAATTTTTTAATTGAATTATACTCTCTTTTCTATTTTTCAATATAGTTAAATCTTTAAAATCCTCATTGATAATTATATTTTGTATAGACACTTTAGAGGTAAATGCTTCTATTAGCATTTTTTTACCTTCTATTATAAATAGATTATTCTTTTTTCTTCCAGTATTGGTTTTTAAAGATTTAAATTTTTTAAACTCTTTATTGTCCTTACTTTCTATTCTTTTAATCATTTGTAATATTAACCAATTCCTCTATATCAGAAGTTTTACCAACTACCGATAATACATCTGAACTTCCTATTACTAAATCAGCTTCAGGATTTATAATAATATCCTCATTACGTCTTACAGCAATAATACTTAGATTATATTTATTTCTTATTTCTAGGTCTTTTATCATTTTATTGGTCCAATTTTTAGGAGCTTTTATTTCCATTAGGCTAAATTCTTCAGATACTTCAATAAAATCTATAATGCTTTTCTTGGTCAAGCTATGAGCAAGTCTTAAACCCGTTTCCTTTTCTGGAATAATAACCTTATCCGCTCCAATTTTAGTCATAATCTTCCCATGAAGCGTATCTTTTACTTTTGCTATAACAGTATCTACTCCTAATTCTTTTGCTGTTGCAGTAACCAATACAGAAGCTTCAAAATTTGAACTCATACCTATTATTACTACATCAAAATTCTGTACTCCTAAATCCTCAAGGACACCTTCTGCCGTAACGTCTGCTGTTACTGCATAGGTAACAGAAGGACTAATTTCATTTACTACATCCTCATCTTGATCTATAACCAAAACCTCTTGATTTAACTCAGATAATTTTAACGCTAATGATTTTCCAAATCTACCACAACCAATAACTACAAATTGTTTCATTTCTCACCTATCCTAAAATAATATTTCCGTAAGCTTCTTTATATTGTTTCTTTTTCTTATCTTTTGAAAAAGCAAATAATAACGTCAACATTCCTACCCTACCTAAATACATGGTCAGAATAATCAATAATTTTGACACATTCGCTAAGTCAGGGGTAATTCCTCTACTAATTCCTACTGTAGCTGTAGCTGATACAACTTCATAAAAAACATCTAGTGGAGGAAATGGTTCTATAATAATTATTACTATGGAAACAAATAACACCCAAAAAGTAAAAATAATAAATACTGTAATAGCTTTAAAAACTTGTTCAAACCTTATACTTTTATTAAATACTACAATGTTTTCGTTTCCCTTTACTTCATTTATTACTGTAATTATTAATAATGCTAAAGTTGTAATTTTTAAACCACCTGCCGTACTAGCCGGTGCTCCTCCAATAAACATAGCAAGAATACTTATTATAGCACTACTATCATGTAAAGCAGCCTGGTCTATTGAGTAGTATCCTGCAGTTCTTAATGTAACCGATTGAAAGAAAGATGCTATTGTCTTATCCTTTGCACTAAGTCCCTTTAATGTTCCCGGATTATTATATTCTGCTATAAATATGAATATAGCTACAGACACTATTAGAAAAGCTGTTCCAATTAACACGATTTTAGCATGTAATGAATACTTCTTAAAATTAAATTTATATGCTGTTATATTTGTGTAAACATTGAACCCAAGTCCACCTAAAATTATTAATACAGCTATTGTTAGCATTACCAAAGCATTTGAATTATAATTTGTTAAACTTGAATCTCCTAAAATATCAAATCCTGCATTACAAAAGGATGAAATTGAGTGAAATATACTATACCAAATTCCCTTTCCTAATCCATATTCAGGTATAAATGAAATAGATAGTAAAGCGGCACCTACTAATTCAATAATGAAAGTTGATGCTAGTACATATTTTATTAACTTTACAAGTCCCTTCATATTGTCTGCACTTAATTGTTCTTTTATTACTAATCTTGAAGACAAGGTAATTCTCTTACCTAAGATTAATGCCATTAATGTTGACATTGTCATTATTCCTAGTCCACCAATTTGTATTAAAATAATAATTACAACATGTCCAAACGTACTCCAATGAGTAGCTGTTACTACTGGAGTTAATCCAGTAACACATACATTTGAAGTTGAAACGAAAAGGCAATCTATGTAATTTCCTACAGTACCATCTGCAGAAGATATAGGAAGCATTAATAAAAAACTTCCTATTATAATTACAGAAAAGAAGCCTAAAACCAAATATAATGATGGATTATCGATTATTCTTTTTTTTCTTATAGTTTTCATTTTTACCACTTCTTATATATTTAAATTATATATACTATTTATTTTAATTATTTGGGTAAACAAAAAAACCCCATGTTATGGGATTTAAGCGTTTTTAGCTATTTCTACTAATTGTGCAAATGCACTTGGATCGTTAATAGCCATTTCAGATAACATTTTTCTATTCATATTTATATTAGCTTTTTTTAAGCCGTGCATAAACTTACTATAGCTTAGACCATTTTGTCTAGATGCTGCATTTATTCTAGCAATCCATAATTGTCTAAAATCTCTTTTTCTTCTCTTTCTACCTATATAGGAGTAAGTCATCGACTTAATAACAGCTTCATTTGCTGTTTTATATAATGTAGATTTTGAACCATAATAACCTTTTGCTGCTTTTAATACTTTTTTATGTTTAGCGTGTGCTGTAACACCACGTTTAATTCTTGCCATTTAATTTTCCTCCTAATCTATAACTATGGAATCATATGATTGATTCTTTTTTGATCTCCACTGCTTACTAAAGTACCTTTTCTTAAATTTCTAATTCTCTTTGGAGATTTTTTAGATGTTAAGTGACTTTTGTAAGCTTTGAATCTTCTTAGTTTACCAGTTCCAGTTCTTTTAAATCTCTTAGCAGAAGCTCTATGTGTTTTCATCTTTGGCATAATATTCCTCCTAATTATTTATCTGTAATTGAGTTTAATATCATAATCATACTTCTACCTTCCATAGCAGGTCTTTTCTCAATTACACCATTTTCTTCAGTTAATTCAGCAAATTTATTAAGAACATCTCTACCTATTGCAGTATGTCCTAATTCTCTACCTCTAAATCTAACAGAAACTTTTACCTTATCCCCATTTTGTAAAAATTTATTTGCTCTTTTAGCTTTTACATTTAAATCATGAGTATCAATATTTGGGGAAAGTCTCACTTCTTTAACATTGATAGTTTTTTGTTTTTTTCTAGATTCTTTTTCTTTTTTTATAGTCTCGTATTTATACTTACCATAATCGATAATCTTACAAACAGGTGGATTAGCAGTTGGAGCTACATTTACTAGATCAAGATTACTCTCCCTAGCTAATTCTAATGCTTTGGCAATAGGAACAATTCCTTTCTGTTCACCTTTAGCATCTATTAATCTAACCTCTTTTGCTCTAATCTCATCATTAATTTGTAATTCCTTAATAATACACACCTCCGTGTTATAAATAAAAAATGGCAGGTAGAAATACCCGCCAAAATTACAAAAATAAACCGTAATTCAATTAATACCTTATTCATGTAATGATAAGGTGAGAGCGGATAACTCTACTTATTCAACATTGCATATTATACTATTAAATAATTTATATGTCAACTAATACTCACAATGACCTACAGTTCTTGGAAACGGTATGACATCTCTTATATTTGTCATTCCGGTTAAATACATTATCATTCTTTCAAATCCCAATCCATAACCACCATGTTTAGCAGTTCCATATTTTCTTAAATCTAAATACCAGCTATAATCTTCCGGATTTAAGCCCGCATCCTTAATCTTATCCAATAATACATCATATCTGTATTCTCTCTCACTACCACCAATTAATTCACCAATACCTGGAACTAATAAGTCTGTAGCAGCAACAGTTTTTCCGTCTTCATTTAATTTCATATAAAAAGCTTTTATTTCTTTTGGGTAATCTGTTATAAAAACCGGACCATTTGCAATTTTCTCACTTAAATATCTTTCATGTTCCGTTTGTAAATCTATTCCCCATTTTACAGGATAATCAAATTTTACATCTGCTTTTTCTAACACTTCTATGGCTTCTGTATATGTCATTTTCTTAAAGTCACTATTTGAAACCTTCTCTAGTCTTTCTATTAATCCCTTATCTATAAATTTATTGAAAAACTCCATTTCTTGCGGACATTTTTCCAACACATATTTAATAATATATCTAACCATATCCTCTGCTAAATTACATACATCTTCTAATTCTGCAAAAGCTATTTCAGGTTCAATCATCCAAAATTCTGCAGCATGTCTAGGTGTGTTTGAGTTTTCTGCTCTAAAAGTAGGACCAAATGTATATACATTTCTGTGAGACATAGCATATGATTCTACCTGCAATTGTCCACTAACTGTCAAATTAGTCTTTTTACCAAAAAAATCTTCAGAAAAATCCACATTACCATCTTTATCTTTAGGTAAATTATTTAAGTCTAAGGTAGATACTTCAAACATTTCTCCCGCACCTTCTGCATCGGAAGCTGTAATAATAGGTGTATGCACATATACAAAACCCCTCTCGTTGAAAAATTTGTGTATTGCATAACTTAATTCTGATCTTACTTTAAATACGGCGTTAAAAGTATTGGTTCTTGATCTTAAATGTAACAAAGTTCTTAAAAATTCAAAAGTATGTCTTTTTTTCTGTAAAGGATAATCATCAGATGACTTACCTTCTACTACTATTTCCTTAGCTTGAATTTCATATTTTTGTTTTGCATTTGGAGTACTAACTAATTTTCCATTTACAATAATAGCACTACTTAAATGTAATTTACTAACTTCTTCAAAATTTGCCAGATTTGAATCTACAACAATTTGAATAGGTTTAAATTGTGTTCCATCATGTAACTCAATAAAACCAAGTTTTTTCTGAAATCTTGAATTCTTAATCCAACCAGCTACTTCTATATCTTTGTCAATATATTTTTCATAGTTTTTTTCTAAGTCCTTTAATAATATCAATTTATTTCTCCTTTAACTTTTTCATATATTCTTTAATATTTGCTTCGTACCCTATATCACTTGGAATATAATATTTTTTTTCATTAAAATTATTTGGAAAATACCTTTGTTCCACATATGCATTTTCATAATCGTGAGGATATTTATACCCTTTGCCTATTCCGAATTTTTCTGCTCCTTTATAATGTGCATCTTTTAAATAATTAGGTATTTCTAAATTAGTATTACCATCTATATCATCCATTGCCTTTTTTATCGCTAAATAAGATCTATTACTTTTAGGTGCAGTTGCTAAGTACAAAACACCCTGGGCTAGATTTAATTGCGCTTCCGGTAAACCAATTATTTCAACTGCCCTAAAAACATTATTTGCTACTTGAAGTGCATTAGGGTCTGCGTTACCTATGTCTTCCGATGCAAATATAACCATTCTTCGGGCAATGAACTTAGGGTCCTCTCCTGATTTTATCATTTTAGCTAAATAAAGTATAGCTGCATCAGGGTCCGACCCTCTCATAGATTTAATAAATGCAGAAATCGTATTGTAATGATAATCTGAATCTTTATCGTATAAGTTTGTTGTATTTAAAAAAGATTCCTCAACGATTTTTTTATCTATTAAAATAACCCCTTCTATTGGCTCTGTAGATAGTACAGCCACTTCTAAACCATTTAAAGCAGCTCTAACATCACCATGTGATAATTTAGAAATAAAATATAATGTTTCTTCAGCAATTTTAACATTATATTTTTTTAATCCATTTTCCAAAATTAAAGCTCTCTTTAACGCTTTAACAATATCATCATCTGAAATATTTTTTAATTCAATTATCTTACATCTTGACAACAAGGCTTTATTAACCTCAAAATATGGATTTTCTGTAGTTGCCCCAATTAATGTAATTAAACCATTTTCAACATGTGGTAATAATGCATCCTGCTGAGATTTGTTAAATCTATGAATTTCATCAATGAATAATATTGTACCTTTGTTATAAAAACTTAAATTACTCTCTGCATTTTTTACAACTTCCTTTATATCTTTAACACCTGAAGTTACTGCAGATAATTTTTCAAATATTCTGTTAGTTGTATTTGAAATAATCATTGCCAAGGTTGTTTTACCTACACCTGGTGGCCCATAAATAATCAACGAACCTATTCTATCACTTTTTATTAATCTATCTAGAGGACTATTCTTGTAGATAATATGTTTTTGACCATAAAAATCCTCTAATTTTTTTGGTCTAATTCTATCGGCTAAAGGTGCATTTTTATTAATCGATTTTTTTCTACTATATTCAAATAAATCCATTTCTATCTCCAAACTTTTATTAGCATTTTACCATATCTTATATAAATATAAAAATAAAAAAAAGACAAGACTGTCTTTTTTTTATTAAAATTATTTTACTTTTTCTATTTCATCATAAAATGAATTCACATCTTGAAATTCTTTATAAACAGAGGCGAACCTTACATAGGCAACTTTATCAATTTTTTTGAGTTTTTCCATGATAATTTCGCCAATTAAGGAAGAAGGAACTTCTTTTAAATTTAAGTGGTTTATTTCCAGTTCAATTTCTTTAGTTGCTTTTTCTAAGTCCTCCATAGGAACTTTTCTTTTATAACAAGAACGAACCATACCATTTAAAATTTTATTTCTATCAAAAGCTTCTCTTTCTTGATTTTTTTTAATAACTATAAGAGAATTATTTTCATATTTTTCATAGGTTGTAAATCTTTTATTACATGATAAACACTCTCTTCTCCTTCTTATTGATGTTTCAGATTCCACTTGTCTAGAATCTACAACTTTAGTATTTGTTGAATCACAAAAAGGACATCTCATTAATTAAAAACCTCTTTTTTTCAAAAAGGAAGGAATTTCTAATTCATCTGTTTGATTATCTTTTTCAGAACCTTTATCCCCTTCTGATCTTTCATCTTTTTTCTTATTGTTTTCAGTATTGCCTGAAATAATATTTTTACCTAGTTTTTCATCAAAACCAGTAGCAATTACAGTAATTTTAATATCATCTTTTAGGCTTTCATCAATTCCAGCACCAAAAATAATATTTGCATCTGCATCAACTGCTTCTCTTATTAATTCTGAAGCTTCATTAATTTCAAATAGTCCTAAATCAGCACCAGTTATATTAATAAGTACCGCTTTTGCTCCATCAATAGATGTTTCTAACAATGGACTTTTAACAGCAGATCTAGCAGCTTCAACTGCTCTATTTTCACCTGTTGCTATTCCTATACCCATGTGAGCAATTCCTTGATCATACATTATTGCCTTAACGTCTGCAAAGTCTAGGTTAATTAAATTAGGTACAGCTATTAAGTCTGATATACCTTTAATTCCATTCATTAAAACTTCATCTGCCATAGAAAATGCTTCAGCCATAGTAGTTCTTTTTTCTGCTATTTGTAAAAGTCTATCATTTGGAATAATAACTAAAGTATCAACCTTATCCTTTAATGCTTCAATACCTTGTTCTGCTTGTAATTGTCTTTTTCTTCCTTCAAAAGCAAAAGGTTTTGTAACAACTCCAACTGTTAATATTCCTAATTCCTTTGCTATTTCAGCAACTATTGGTGCAGCACCGGTTCCTGTACCACCACCCATTCCTGCAGTTATGAAGACCATATCTGCTCCTTGTAGCATTTCTACTATATCGTTTCTACTTTCTTCTGCAGCTTTTTGTCCAACAGTAGGATTTGCTCCTGCTCCTAAACCCTTTGTTAATTTAGCTCCTATTTGTAATTTATTTTCTATTTGACTTGCAGTAAGGATTTGTTTATCTGTGTTAACAGCAATAAATTCAACACCTGATAAGCCACTTTCATGCATTCTCATAATAGCATTGTTACCACCGCCACCAACACCTACTACTTTTATTCTAGCTAAATCTTCATTATTGTTTACTTCCATCTCAAAGCTCATTTATATTCCTCCCGATTTTGTATTTTATTAAAAATAAATTCATCATTATATTTAATTCTATCATAATAACAATATTTTTATTTGAATTTTCTCTATTTTAGCCATTTTTAGCATCTTGTAAATTCATTGTACTTATGGTCTAAATATAATATTATTTAAATTGTTTTGGTGTATTTATGTGTCTTTTATCTATATTGTAAGTATGTTTCTTAAAAAAGTTATTTTTATCTTACCTATTTCAAAATTTTTGAAAAAGGTTTTTATATTTTAAAAAAGTTTATCTATCAGTTTTTATAATTATCTTGTTTGCTTAGTACAAAGTAATCTTTTTAATTCTTTGCTGATTTATTGTGTTTTAACCAAGGGTTTATCTATATTACTAACATTTATAATATAGGCATTTATATCATCAGTACTAATTTGTTCAACTAAGTCTTTTAATAGTTTCATTTTTTCTTCCAATTTGTTAGTATTGCCGATTATATACTTTATTGAATCGTCCCCATACAACACTATATCATTTATATCGGATAAATCATATTTTTCAATATTTATATTTGATTCATTTATGTTTTTAAATATAATTTTAATGTTTTTATCGTCAAATATACTGGCATCATTATTTTTTAGTAAATTAGCATCTACACCATTAATTTCTGGAATATTTTTTATGTTTTCAATTGTTTTATTGCTTATTTTCCCTAATCCATCTATATAGGAATAATTATCATCATTTTTTATACATGCGATTATTGTATTTTCAACTATCTCTATATTTACCGTATTTGGATATTTTTTTTCAATTTTAAAATCAAGTAAATTTTCTTTAATTAAATTTTTTTCTATACTTTTTTTGCTAGTTAAAAAAATATTCTCTCCTATTATATTAGATTTTTTTATTACATCATCTTCTTGAAGATATTTAATACCTGTAATATTTATTGTTTTAATATTAAAAAAGTCATGGGTAAATGCAAAAAAAGATGAGATTAATATTATTCCTACAAAAGTTATTAATAAAACTGTAAAAAAACCACTATTTTTTTTCTTGTCTTTTCTCTTGTTTTTTTTATAATTTCTTTTCTTTACCTGTTTCATTTACATATCCTTATATATTTCATCAATAATATTTTTTACAGCCTTCGGTGTTGCTAAAGTTTTTGCAGCTTCTTTCATCCTTTTAATTGTTTCGTTATTTGACACAATCTCCATAATAGAATCATACAGAGTATTTTCATTTAACTCATTTTCAAGTATTACTTTACTAGCTCCAACTTTTTCAAATTCTCTTGCATTGTATACCTGATGATTCTCTGTTGTATACGATTTTGGTACCAGTATACTAGGTAGTCCTAAAAATGAAAGTTCAGCCAAGGTTATAGCTCCGGAACTGGTTATTACCAAATCCGCTATACTATACGCTTTTTGAATATCTTTTAAATAGGGAAATATTTTATTTTTTGATAATTTATCTTCATCAATGCCTAGTATGAAATCTTCATAATTATTTTTTCCAGTTACATGAACAATTTGAAATTCATCATTCTTTTCTTTACTTACTATAAGTTTTTTTATTGTTTTATTTAATACAGCCGACCCATTTGATCCACCAAAAGAAAAAATGGTTTTTAAATCTTTTTTCAATCCATATTCTTCATATGTTTTATCTTTCAATTCTTCAATATTTTTAAATCTATTTCTAATAGGATTTCCTGTTACAATTGCATTTTGAGGATTTTTAAAATATTTTATACTTTCTTCAAATGTTACAAAATACTTATTTACAAATCTAGATAAAATTTTATTTGTTACACCTGGATAACTATTTTGCTCATGAAAATACGTCTTATACTTCATCAATGAAGCATTTAAGAGTACTGGTCCCGTTACAAATCCTCCTGTGCCTATAACAATATCAGGTTTAAAATTCTTTATGATTTTTTTTGATTGTTTTAATCCAAATATAAGTTCTTTAAAAGATCTAAAAGATTTTTTATTGAATTTTCTAGGTAGTCCCTCTACTCTAATACCTTTAAATTCTATTCCAAGTTTTGGTATAATTTCTGATTCCATACTATTAATTTTACCAACATATAATATCTCAATATTTTTATCTCTATTTTTTAACTCCTCAATAATTGAAACCGCAGGATATATATGTCCTCCAGTTCCTCCTCCAGTTACTATTGCTCTCATTTTACCTCCTATTTACAGTCCTTGAAACATTTAACACAATTCCTATCATAGTCATATAAACTATTAAAGAGCTACCTCCATAGCTAATAAACGGTAATGTTAAACCTGTAGGAGGTATTAAACCCAATGCTACTGCAATATTTGTAAAAGATTGGATTCCTAATAGTAGCATTATACCTATAACTAAAAACTTGGCAAATACATCTTTTAATGAAAATGCCAATTTCATCCCTAAATAGATTAAATAGATATAGAGTAAAATTATAATCATAGCTCCAATAAATCCAAGCTCTTCACATATTATAGCAAAAATAAAGTCATTATGAGCTTCTGATAAGTAACTAAATTTATGTCTACTCTTTCCTATTCCTACTCCAAAAAATCCACCATAGCTTATTGCAAATAGCGACTGAGCTAATTGCCATCCAGTGTTTGAAAAATCCTTTAAGGGATCTAACCAAGCCTCAATTCTAGAACTTCTACTATATATGCTTTTTGAACCTATTATTCCAATTATTCCAACAGCCCCTATTCCCAAAACTGCCAGTGTAAAATATTTCATATCTATACCTGCTATTATGAACATAGATACTATTAAGGCTAAGATTACCAACGTTGTAGATAAATCCGGTTGTTTATATACTAAAAAACCCGATATAGCTGCAAATAAAATCATGGGAACAAATCCATATGCTATTGTATTTATCTTTTTATAATTACTTGAAATATACCTAGAAATGGCAAATATTGTACCTAATTTTAGAAAGTCAGAAGGCATAATTGTTATACTTTTTATAGTAATCCATCTTTTAGCAGAATATGTTTCTACATCTCCTGTAAATAAAACTATAATCGAAAGACAGATTGTAAGAATATATAGTATAACTGCATATTGTTTATATATCTTATAGTCAATTTTAGACGTAATATACATTGCAACAAAACCTATTATTAAAAAGATTATTTGTTTTTTTACAAAATGATATGGATCGTTTTGTATTCTAGTTGCATATGGCCAACTCGCACTAAACACCATTACAGAACCTATAATAATAAGTATTATTGTTGTTATTAATATTTTATAATCTATGCTACCTTGTTTTCTTCTCACAGTTATTCCCCTAATTTATAAACTAATCGCTTAAAATCTTTTCCTCTTTCTATATAAGATTTATACATACCCCAACTAGCACAAGCTGGAGAAAGCAATGCAACATCACCATTTTCAGCAATTTCTTCTATAAGCTCAACTGCTTTTTCCATATTTTCAACAACAAATATATTACTATAACCGAATTTCTCAGCACTATTTTTAATCTTGTATTTGGTTTCTCCAAAGACTATTAATGATTTTAAATCATAATCCCCTGTTTTAAACAACTCATCAAAGGAAACTTTCTTATCGTATCCTCCTGCTATTAAAATAATAGGACTATTAAAGGAGTTTAAGGCCTTTAAAGTTGCATCAATATTTGTTCCTTTTGAATCATTGTAGAACTTTATTCCATTAATTTCTCTTACAAATTCTATTCTATGTTCTACAGGATTAAAAGTAATACAAGCTTCTCTTATTGTATTTATATCTATTTCTAAACAAATAGCCATTCCAACGGCTATTAAAGTATTTTGAACATTATGCTTACCTACAATTTTTAAATCTTTTGTATTAAGAACATATTCTTCAGAACCGTTATTGTTATAAATAATTTCTTCGTTTTTTTCATATATTCCATTTTTTAATTCTTTTATCTGAGAAGTACAAATTACTTTTGATTTAGTTTTTCTTATAATTTTTTTTATTATTTCATCATCACAATTAACAACTAAATAATCATCGTCCCTTTGAAATTTAAATATATTACTTTTATCTTCTATATACTTGTTATAATCTCCATGCCAGTCAATATGATCTTCACTTATGTTAATAATACCTGCTACTTTAGTCCTGAAGCTATTAATTGATGCCAATTGAAAACTTGATGCTTCTATAACAAAGTAGTCAATATTTTTATTATTGTAAATCTCCCACAACATTCCAACACCAATATTACCAATTGCCATAGCTTTTCTACCAGAAGTATTAATTATATGGGTTAATAACATTGTCGTTGTAGTCTTTCCATTAGTTCCAGTAATAGAGATTAAATTTTTATCTGGAAATAATCTATAGGCTAATTCTAAATCACTTATTATTTCCTTATTTAAATTTTTAAAATTCATTAATATTTCATTTTCTAATTTAATTCCCGGACTTTTTACAACAGTATCTATAATATCATAATTTATTTCATTTAGATTTTTAATAAGATTGTAATTATATTCTTTTAATGAATCTTCTACTGCACTAAAATCTTTTAAATTTTCATCAAAGGCATATACAGTATATCCTATTGAAGATAGAGTTTTTATAGTTGAAATTCCTGTAATACCAAGTCCTAATACAAAATAATTCATTTTCTGCTCCTATAAGAATAACAGTAAAGTTATTACTGATAATATTGTGCTTAAAATAGTAAATGATGTAACAATTTTTTGTTCCTTATATCCTTTTAATTCAAAATGATGGTGAATTGGTGACATTAAAAAAACTCTTTTTTTATTTCTTGTCTTATAACTAATTACCTGTATTATTACCGACATTGTTTCCATTACATAAACTCCACCAAGTATTATAAGATACAAGGACATATTAAATATTATACATGCCATTACCAATGCTCCGCCAATTGCCATTGAACCAGTATCTCCCATAAAAACAGATGCAGGGTTGGAATTATATACTAAAAATCCTATTAAAGCTCCTGTGAAAATAATACTAAATAAACTTATATTAGAGTTAAAATTAATTGCTATTATCGTTAAAGCAATAAAAACCGGAATAGTTACACTAGTAGCTAGGCCATCTAAACCATCTGTTATATTTGTAGCATTTACAGTTCCTATCATAATAAACGCAAGTATAGGATAAGCAAAAACCCCTAAGTTTAACTCAATGTTAATAAACGGTATTATAAAAGTTCCTATAGGTTTAATTGAAACTTGTGATGCTAAAAAAATCAATGCAAAACTTATTATTATTTGAAATATTATTTTTTGCATTTCAGTAAGTCCTAAGGATCTTTTCATTACTAATTTGAAAAAATCATCTACAAATCCTACTAATCCAAAACCTAACATTCCTAAGACTATTAATATATTTTCAAAACTATATCCTTTAAAAATCGCTAAAGTAATTAGAGTTGAAAAAACAAAAATAATTCCACCCATAGTTGGTGTACCAGCCTTAGAATAATGTGCCTTAGGTCCATCTTCTCTAATACTCTGTCCTATATGTGCTTTTTTTAAAATTTTAATTACTATTTTACCTAAAATTAAGGAAATTATAATACTAACTCCTAAAGGCAATAGTAAATCACTTTTAATATTTTCCATAAATCTCTCCTTTACTCAAATATTTATTATAACAAATAATTGAGCATTATAATAAATAATAGGCAAAAGAATAATCTTTAGCCTATTAATCACTTTCATATATAACTTCTAATTTACTTCCCGGTTCTATAAATTCATTATATTCAGGTATAGTTTTACTTACCTTTCCCTCTTCAATATTTCCCTTATTTTTTATTTCTATATCTAAGCTTCCAACTTCAATATTAACCTCTGACTTAGACATACCTATTAAATCCGGCACTTTTATTAAAGAAGTTCCTGAATCATCAGCCTTTAAATCAACTGTAGAATTTTTTTCGACTTTGGTACCAGCTTCAATAGACTGATTTGTAATTATAATTGAATCACTTAATGAAGTGTTTACTATATTCGCCTTCAAATCATTTTTTTCTAGTAGTTTTACTGCATTTTTTAACGATAAACCTATTAAGTCCGGTACTGTTGACTCTTCTATTTCCCCTGCAGTATAACTATGATCTTCTAAATTTTTATATTTTACTATTTGATTATTTATTTCTTTAGAAATAGAACCTGAAACAGCATTTCCTGAATTACTTCCCTGTGGTTCATCAACAACTACCAATACCGAATATTTAGGATTGTCAATTGGAAATGTCGAATAAAAAGAAGCAACTACTTTTTCAGAAGTATATTTTCCGTCTTCTATTTTTATTGTTGTACCTGATTTCCCACCAACTTTATAATTAGATGACTTAACTCCACTAGCTGCTCCATTTTCAACATTATTAGCTAGTAAAGCAAGCATTCTCTTACTCGTCTCTTCAGAAATCACCTGTCTTTTTACAGCAGGTCCTTCTTTGTCTTCTTTTCCTTCTATTTCTTTGACAACCTTTGGCTCTATAATATAGCCTCCGTTAACAATAGCATTTGCTGCAGTAATCATTTGAATTGGTGTTACAGCTATACCATGTCCATAAGACATTGTTGCCAATTGTGTAGAATTAATAGATTCTGCACTTTTAGGAATTATCCCCTTAGCTTCTCCATTAATATCTATACCTGTTACTTCACCAAAGCCAAAGGACTTTATATATTCATAAAATTTTGCATATCCTATATCCTGAGCTATTCTAACATAGGCCGGATTACAAGAATTTGCCAATGCTTCTTCCACAGTTTGATCGCCGTGAGGATCATACCATCTTATACATTTTATTTTTACTCCAGGAATATCTGTATAAATACCTTCACACTTATAGATAGATTTTTCATTTGCAGTATTTTCTTCAAGTGCAATTGCTGTTGTAATCAATTTAAATACAGAACCAGGTTCATATGTATCACTTATTGCAATATTTCGCCAAATATCATAATATTTTTCAACTTTTTCATCTTCAGAAAGAGTTTCTAATTCATTGCTTTCTTCTTTAGTTCGCCCTTGCCTTGGATTATTTGAATCATACCTCGGAAAATTTTCCATAGCTACAATTTTATTGGTTTTTGGCTCACTTACAATAATCGACAAACTCTTCGGTTGATATTTTTCATAAGCTTCTTTTGCGACATTAGCAACAATAACATTGATGTTTTCATCAATGTTTAATTTTATATTCTTTCCCTCAACAGCGTTGAGTTTCTTGTTTTTTTCAAAAGCTATAGGATTGCCTTCTCTTGTTCCTGAAAAAATATTTAAACCGGGTTTCCCCTTTAAATCTTCATTATAGTACTTTTCCACTCCGTACATACCATCACTATCCTTGTCTACAAAACCAAGTATATATGACAAAGAAGGGCTTCCAGGATAATATCTTTTATTTTCAACAGAAATGGATAAACAATTTAATTTTAACTCCTTAATTTCATCTACTTGTTTCTTTTTTAATCCATCTGCAATTCTAACTGTAGAGTCACTATTTATTATTTCATTTATTTCGTCTGTATTAATATTTAATATTCTACTTAAGCCATTAATTAAAACATCCCTTTGTTGTTGAGAAATTTTTTCAGGTATATAGTACAATACATTTACTTTTACCGACTCTGCTAATATATTTCCATTACTATCTAAAATATTTCCTCTATGGGCTGGTATTTCAATGGTTTTTTGTCTTTGTTCAGCTGCTCTTACTCTGTATTCAGAATTGTATAACCATATAAGCCTAACTGCAAAAATAGCCACTATAAATAAGGATATTAAAAAAATAGCAATAGTTCTATTTTGAAATGTTTTTTGTAACTTTGAAAAATTCTTATTCTTTTTCATATTCTGTCTTATCTTTTACTCCTGCTAACAATAATTCTTCATTTTTATCTTTGCTATCTATATTATCATAGTTATTCTTATTAGATAAATAATAAAATTGATTTTCTTCAGGATAAGACATTCCTAAATTATATTTAGCTATTTCTTCAATTCTTTCAGAAGATGAGTACTTTGCTATTTCCATCTTATATTGATCCCTTATAGTTTCCATTTCAGTTATATCGGATTTTATTTGTGTTATTTCCAAACTAGCATTACTCAATGTAATGTAACCATATAAGGTTATGGCTATTAACAACAAGTTAACAATACCGTAAATAGAAATTATTAACTTCTTTGCATTTATTGCACTTTTGGTTTGTGCTCTATTAATGGTTTTTGTTTTATTGTATTGCCTATTTAAATTCTTTTTTCTTTTTTTTATTCTTTTTTTAGGAACTACTATATCCTCTTCAATTTCCTCATAGTAATATTCAAAACTACGTGCCTCCATTTTAATCCCTCACTCTTTCAACAATTCTTAATTTTGCACTTTTAGATCTAGGATTTTGTTCTATCTCTTCTTCAGATGGAACAATTGGTTTTCTTGTGATGATTTTAATCTTCTTTTTCTTATTACATACACATATTGGAATTTCTGGAGGACATATACATGAAGTATTTAAATCTTTAAAAATATTTTTAACTATTCTATCTTCTAATGAATGAAAAGTTATTATACATAGTCTTCCACCAAAATTTAAATAATCTATCATTTTAGGAAGAACTTCTTCTAAAACTCCCAACTCATTATTTACTTCTATTCTTAATGCTTGAAATACTCTTTTTGAATAATGTCCTTTTGACCTTCTTCTAACATCAACTGGTACAGCACTATCTATTATTTCAACTAAATCAAAAGTTGTTCTTATCTCTTTATCTTTTCTTTTTTCAACAATAAAATCAGCTATTCTTTTTGACCATTTTTCTTCTCCATACTTGTAAAATATATCTGTTAACTCCTTAGATGAATAGTTGTTAACAATATATTTTGCTGTTAATTCTTGAGATTGGTCCATTCGCATATCTAATTCACTATTGTGAATATATGAAAATCCTCTTTCATCCTTATCTATTTGATATGATGAAACCCCTATATCCATTAAAATTCCATCAACTTTATCTATCTTTAATTCATCTAAAATTTCACAAAAATATTTAAAGTTTGATTTTACAAAAGTAATGTTTTCTATAAAATCACTTAGTTTTATTTTTGCTGCCTCTATTGCTTCAATATCTTGATCTATACATATTAGTCTTCCATTTTTTAGTCTCTTAGCAATTTCTAAAGAATGGCCTCCACCACCTAAAGTACAGTCAATATATATTCCATTAGGTTTGATTTTCAAACCATCTATTGTTTCGTTTAATAAAACCGAAATATGCTTAAATTCCATATTTACCTCTAAAAATCTATGTCTGTCATTTTTTCAGTTAAAATGTCATAGTTTAAATTATCATCATCGTTATATGTTTCCCAAGCTTCTTTATCCCATATTTCTACTCTTGAAGAAACTCCTATTATTATGGCTTCTTTATTTAGTCCTGCATATTTTCTTAATGTTTGTGGCAATAATACTCTTCCCATTTTATCTAAAGAAACACTTATTGCACCTGCATAAAACAATCTAGCAAGACCCCTTGTTTCCTTTCTGGATAATTTAAGTCCGTTTATTTTTTCATCCATCTTAACCCATTCATCTTCTGGAAAAACAAATAAACAGTTATCCATTCCTTTTGTGATGAAAAATTCTTCTCCTAACTCGTCTCTAAACTTTGATGGCATAGTTAATCGGCCTTTTGTATCTAAATTATGTTGATATTCACCAATAAACATTTCCCACCACCTTAAATCAAATTCTTGACACTTTTCCCCACTTTTCACCACTTAATATTATGATACATTAAATTTTACTATAAAACAACGCAAACATTAGTTCGCCGAGTTTCTTAATTATTAAAGATAAGCTTTAAATTTCAACAAAAAAAAGACGAACTAAGTCGTCTTTTAAAAATTAAATTTTTTTATTTATTTTTTTATTTTTTATTATATAAATTATAATTCCCACTACTACTAAAATTAAGCTAAGTATTTGAGAAACCCTAAAGTTAAAAATGTATAAACTGTCTATTCTTAATCCTTCTACAAAAAACCTCAATATTCCATAAAGAATTAAATACAGACTAAATACTTGCCCTTCGAACTTCCTATTTCCTTTACATATTTTATATAATACTAGAAATATTATAAAATCCCCTAATGATTCATAAAGAAAAGTAGGATGAACTTTTTCGCCGTTTATTATTATGCCCCATGGAAGATTTGTCGCTACACCATATGCTTCTTGATTTATAAAATTACCCCAACGTCCTATACTCTGACCTAAGGCTATAGCAGGCATAAAAATATCTACAACTTTAAAGAAACTTAATTTCTTCTTCTTTAAATATATAGCACCTACAAGAAAAGCACCTATTAATCCACCATAGATTGCCATACCGCCATTACGTGTATTAAGTATCTCCCATAGATTATCCTTATAATCATCCCACTGAAAAGCTACATAATATAATCTAGCTCCAACTATTGCTGCTGGAAGAGCATATAATAATATGTCTATTACCGTATCCGGATTTATATTATTATATTTTGCTAATTTAGTAGCTACTGCCATTCCTAATATAAATCCTATGCAAATTATAATAGCATACCACATTATTTCAATTCCAAATATTTCAAAGGCAACTGGATCAAAATTAAATTCCATACTATGCCTCTAAATCATCTGGAATATTCCAATTATGATAAACATTTTGTACATCATCATTGTCTTCCAAAATATCTATTAACTTTACTAAATTCTTTATATCTTCTTCATTTGATACATCTATTTCATTATTAGGTAAATATACTAATTCTGCTGTAGTAAATTTGTAGCCTTCTTTTAACAGAATATCTCTTACTGTAGAAAAATCTGTCATTTCTGTAATAATTTCAAATTGGCCATCTTCAGAACTAAAGTCTTCCGCTCCTGCATCAATAGCAGTCATCATGACTTCTTCTTCATCATAGTCACCTTGATCCATTATTAAAAGCCCCTTACGTTCAAAGGTAAACATAACAGAACCTGTTTGGCCTAAATTACCACCGTATTTATCAAAAGCATGCCTTACTTCTGGAGCGGTTCTATTTCTATTATCTGTTAAGCAACTTACTATAACTGCCACTCCAGCCGGCCCATAACCTTCATATACCACTTCTTCATAATTGTCCTGCTCATTAGAACCTGAGCCCTTTTTTATAGCTCTATCTATATTATCATTTGGCATGTTTTCTGCCTTTGCTTTTTCTATTGCTGTTTTTAAAGATGCATTGTATTCAGGATCTGATCCACCTTCTTTTACTGCAACTATTATCTCTCTTGCTAGTTTAGTAAATACCTTACCTCTTCTAGCATCTTCACTTCCTTTTTTGTTTTTAATCTTACTCCATTTATTATGTCCAGCCATACTATTCTCCTCTATAAACAAATTTTTCCGGCATATGTTTTTTATGTTGATTTATTCTTTTAAGATGTTCAACTTTTTTTATTAATTCATCACTGCCTTTTCCAGTTAAAATATAATTATCTAATTCCTTATAAGTAAAACCAAATTCATCTTCATCACTTTGTCCTTCCCATAAACCTGCTGAAGGTTTTTTTCTATTATTTTTTTAGGAACTCCAAGATATTTGGCAAATTCTAAAACCTCTGTTTTAGTTAAGTCGAGTAGTGGTGAAATATCAACTCCTGCATCACCATACTTTGTCGAATACCCTATAGTATATTCTGAAAGATTAGTTGTTCCTGAAACAAGGAAATTATTATTTTGAGCATAATAGTATAAGGTAATCATTCTAAGTCTAGGTTTTATATTTGCATAAGCCATTTCATTTTTATTCTTTTCAAATTTACTAATTAGATTTTCATAACTTTCTGATAAATCTATAGTTATATAATTAATATCAAATGCTTTTGCTAGTAAAATTGCATCTTCCATATCGAATTTTAAACTATTTATAGGCATAATAATTCCTAAGGAATTATTATTAAAAGCTTTTTTACCAATTACAGCTACAACTGCTGAATCTAGTCCACCACTTAATCCGTAAACCAGTCCCTTTGTATTAGCTTTTTTTGAATATTCCTTTAACCAACTTATTAAATCTTTTTCTAGTTTTTCACAGTTCATTTTATCCCTCAATATATAATTTATTATTTTTTGTAGTTAATAATAATACATTATCTATTATTATTTTTACATTGCCACTTGTCAAATCTAAAATATCTTTTTTAAATTTTTCAACGACTTCCGATTTTATATAAAGCTTTATAATAACCTCAGTTTCAAAAATTTTATCCAATATATAAAATTCGTTTTCTTCTATATAGTTTAAAAGTCTGCCGTAGCTATTATAATCCACTTCTATACTAATTTCAGAAAATTCTTGTTTTTCAACTATTACCGCTTTGTTTGTAACTTCATTACAAGCAGAGGAATAGGCCCTAATTAATCCTCCGGCTCCCAATAATATTCCTCCAAAATATCTTGTGACTACAACACAAATATCTGTTAAGTGCTTTTTCTTTAATATTTCTAGTATAGGAATACCCGCTGTACCACTAGGTTCACCGTCATCTGAGTAGCGCTGAGTAATCATTTTCTCACCTATAATATATGCATAACAATTATGTCTTGCTCCTGGATTTTTCTTTTTAATCTTTTCAATAAAATCCATTGCTTCCTCTTCACTACTAACAGGCGAAGCATATCCTATAAATCTTGATTTTTTAATTTCTATTTCTATAGTTTCCTCTTTATATATAGTTTTATAACTCATATTACTCCTTAAAATATTTTAAAAACAACTCTTTTTCCGATTTTAATACCTTTGCTTTAATATTAATATATTCACCATAATCAACAAATAGATTATATCCCTTATCTTTCAATTCTCTAACTATGTTCTGATTCTTTCTATCATAAGACAGATCCATATTAATATTCACATATTTATATTCTAAAGTCTTTTCTATTTCATGTAATAATATTTCTATATCATTTTTATTATAGGCAGAAATATAGATATTATTATCCAATAGAATGTCCTTGTTATAAACCATTTCTTTTTTTATATCTGTTTTATTAAATACATTAATAATAGGTATATCCAAAATTTCCAAACTATTTAGAATTTCATAAGTTGTTTCTATTTGTTCCTCTATGTTTTCACTAGAAGAATCTATTATATTTAAAATACAATCAGAGTATTTTATTTCTTCTAATGTACTTTTGAAAGCTTCAATTAAATTAGTTGGAATATCCTCTATAAACCCTACAGTATCAGCAATTAAGAATTCTAATCCACTAGGTAATACACCTTTTCTAGTTGTTGTATCAAGAGTCATAAACAACATATTTTTCTTTGCAAATACCTCAGACTGTTCTTTTTTATAAAAGTTGGTTAATTCATTTCCAATTGTAGATTTTCCTGCGTTTGTATAACCTACTAAAGATACAATAGGTATTTTAGAATCAACCCTATTTTTACTATTTATAATTCTAGTAGATTCTATTTTTTCAAGCTTCTTCTTTATTCTATTTATTTCTTTAGATATTTTTCTTCTATCTAGTTCTAGTTTTTGCTCTCCTAGTCCTCTTGTTCCAATTCCTGCACTTGCTTTTGACAGATTTTTCCTAAAGCCTACTAATCTAGGTAACATATATTCCATTTGTGCTAATTGGACCTGTAGCTTAGATTCTTTACTTCTAGTTCTATTTGCAAAAATATCTAAAATTAAACTAGTTCTATCAATTATCTTCTTATCGATTAAGTCACTTAGATTTTTTAATTGGGAGCCACTTAAATCATTATTGAATACAATAGTATCGGCCTCTAGTTCTTCAGCTAAAAATTTTATTTCTTCAGCTTTTCCCTTCCCTATATATAATGAGCTATCGATGAATTTTCTCGAACTAACTACTTCCGAAACAACTTCTCCCTTATTTGCTATAATCAAGTTTTTTAATTCATTTATTCTATTATTATAATCGATTTTTGTATTTGGTAACTTTACTGTTACAGCTATTATTTTTTCTTTCATATTTTTACTCCACCAAGTAATTATATCAGTTTTGTAATATCATTACTAATTTACTATGTGTAAATTAACAAATATTTATACCTATGATATAATAATTAAGATATAAACTTGGAGGTAATAATGAAAAATAAATTTACTGAATCCGTCTCTAAGCTCATTAAGTTAATTATTATTGCAATATTAGTGATATTTACCCTTGCTGCTGGAGCTTTAGGCGTATCAATAGTAGGTGTATTAGAAAAAACCCCTACTATAAATATAAGTGATATAGATGATAGTTTAAACCAAACATCTGTAATTTTAGACTCTGAAGGAAACGAAATAGAGAAAATACAAACTACAGAGTTTAGGGAGTTAATTGAATTTGAAAAAATACCTAAAGACTTAGTTAATGCTTTTATCGCTATTGAAGATAGAAGATTCTATAACCACGATGGCGTTGACCCTATAGGAATATTAAGTGCTATTAAAGATAATATCTTTTCCTCTTCTATGAGAGGTGCTTCAACAATTGCACAGCAACTTGCACGAAATATCCATCCAGGGTCCAAAAGAAGACTTGATTGGAAAATTCAAGAAGCTTACTTAGCATTAAAATTAACTGAGGGTTTGGGAAGGGAAGGTGTACTGGAAAAATACATGAATGCTGTTTTTCTAGGACAAAATGCATATGGCGTTCAGGCTGCTAGTAAAACATATTTTTCTAAAAATGTTGAGGACCTAACAACAGCTGAATGTGCTGCCTTAGCTTCTATTGTAAAAAACCCCGTTGAATACGCTCTCTACAAAACTGTACTTCCTCAAAATGTATCGGAATCGGATATGGTTTTAGGAGATATTGAAATTAACGGAATAAATTATAAAGTTGTCTACAATGATAAATCAAGTGCTAGGCAAAAACACGCTTTAAGTTCTATGTATGAAGAAGGATATATTTCTAAGGAAGAATATGACGAAGCTTCTAAACAAAATATAGCTGAAGCTATTAAACCTGGTGAAAATTCTACTAAACAGGTTATATCCTCTTATTACTCAGACTTAATTGCAAAACAAGTAATTGATAAATTACAAACAGAACTTAACTATACTGAAGCCGAAGCTAAAAGCAAATATTATACAGGTGGAATTAAAGTTTATTCCTCTATTGACATTGATATGCAAAACCAAGTAGAAGAAGTTTTTGAAAATTTCTCCAGTATAGTTTTAAGAGGTTCAGGTTCATCTACTAGACCTGCTCTGCTGGACTGGTCAGCAGATAGAAATGGAAATATAATTAATTCAAAACGTTCCGTAGTTTATTACAAAGGTAATAACCTTGTAGATTCAAATAGTAACTTGTATTTGCCTAAGGATGAATATAAGTTAAATGAAGATGGTAGTTTAAGTATTACTTCTAAAAAGTTTAAAATACTAGGCTCTTTCATAGATCCTTCAGACTACTATACAATTAATGAAGAAAGAAATCTCGTTACCCACATTATAGAAAATTCCGGAGAAGCTGTTGCTAAAGATGATGAAATTACAAAATCAGATTCGGAAATTACTTTAAGCAAAGCTTTATTAGATAGATATGAAGATTTATATAGTATTACTGATAATGGCTCTTTAGTTTTTAATAGTAAGTATTTTAATATTGATATTAAGGGAATACCTCAACCACAAGGATCTATTGCAGTTATAGACCATAAAACCGGACAAATAAAAGCAATAGTCGGCGGTAGAAACCAAGAAGGTAGAATGATATTAAATAGAGCCGCTAATGTTCCAAGACAACCTGGTTCTACAATAAAACCTATTGCAGTTTATACTCCTGCCCTTGATAATGGATATACTGCTGCTACAGGAATAGAAGATGCTCCTCATTATGAAAATGGTAAACTTTGGCCTAATAACGTAGATTTAAGATATAGAGGTTGGGTTTCTTTAAGGGAAAGTGTTAAATATTCCATTAACGTTAATGCTGTTAAAGCTTTAAAAGATATAGGTATTGAAACATCAAAATCCTATTTAGAAAAATTTGGAATCATTAATAAGAATGATCCATCTAAAGATAATTATGTTTCAGCATCTGAAAATCCTAAAGTAAATGATGAAGGTCTTTCCCCTATGGCTTTAGGTAGTATGACATTTGGTGTAACTAATTTAGACTTAACAGCTGCTTATGCAGCTTTAGCAAATGGTGGTGAATATATTGAGCCTTTAAGTTTTACAAAGGTTTTAAATTATGATGGAACTGTTTTATTGGAAGATGTTAATGAAAAAAGAGATGTTGTATCTCCTCAAATAGCCTATGTTATGACTGACATTATGAAAGATGTTTTAACCGTTCCTTATGGCAATATAGCTAGAAACTCCAAATTTGACATTGCCGGCAAAACAGGAACTACTCAAGAAAACCAAGATGTTTGGTTTGTTGGATATACTCCATACTATACAATTGGCTCATGGGTAGGTTTTGATAATCAACAATTAAAATTAGCTCAAAATCATGGTCATGCTGTATATTTATGGAACGCTGTTAATAGATCGATTCTAGAAAATTATGAATCTGCTAGATTTGAAGAACCTGATGGAATAGTCCGAACTCAAGCTTGTTCTTCTTCTGGAGGAAAGCCGACTAGCGCTTGCTATAGCTATGGTACTGTAACAACGGAAATATTTGCAAAAGGTACTGAACCTACAACCTATTGTTCCGTTCACAAATATGCTAAAAAACCTAAACCTGAAAAAGAAGATAAAGACGATAAAGACGAAAATAACAACGAAGATAACCAAAATAATAATGACAATAGTCAAAATAACAATCAGAATAATAATCAAAATAACAACAACCAAAACAATAATCAAAATTCTATAACACCACCTGTTGTTGATGGTGGCGGAGAAGAATCTGAATAATAAAAAATCCTAAAAGAAAAATTCTTTTAGGATTTTTTATTGACTTTATTTAAAATAAATGCTATACTATTCAAGTAGTCGTTTGGTGGGTGTGGCCTAGCTGGTTAGGGCGTCAGATTGTGGCTCTGAAGGTCGTGGGTTCGAATCCCATCATCCACCCCATATGCGGGAGTGGCGGAATTGGCAGACGCGCTAGACTTAGGATCTAGTGTCTTTGACGTGGGGGTTCAAGTCCTCTTTCCCGCACCAAAAAACCTTGTGAAAATTCACAAGGTTTTTTTATTTATATTTGAATTCTCTCCCCACCAGCTTTTATGAAGTATTCCTTCCATAAATCAGCATTGTTACCTACTATCCATTCAATCTTAATTAAATTTTTATTACCCTCAGGTAGTTTTATAGTTACTAGAGGCTCATCATTAACAATACTATATAAATATAAATTAGTATTATCCAATTTCATATAAAAGTTTTTCTCTGGTGAATACATCATATCTATTATGTTTTCATTTTTCTTCTTCTCTTCTGACCATTTAATATCTGAAGATTTGTTTTTTATAATATCTATTTTAGGAACAATATTAATATTAACATCTTTATATTTTAATTCTTCATCTCCCAATACTAGACTAGTTTTAAATTGCCAACTTCCATTTTCTCTAACTAATCCAATATTAATATAATCATCAATTGGATAATTATATTTCTTATTTAAAGAATCTTTTTCATTTTGTTTACTTAATATTTCCTTTATTAACTTTAATCCCTCATCTCCTGCTATATCCTGTATATTATAATAATTAGGATTTTCAACACTATTTAATTCCCTTATTCTATAATACTTGTTACTGGAATTATTACGTCACTAGAGCTATATGAAATATATTTATCAGATACAAATGTTAGTTCAAAAGGTACATCAGAATCTAATATTTTATTTGAAGCTGCTATATTATCATCTGTTACCAAAGTTTTAAATAATTTTCCTTCGTAATTTTCACCATCCCAAATCTCATCAAATGTTATAACATTAAAATCATTTTTATTTGGTAAAAAGATACCCGGTTCTTTATAGGCTTCCAAAGTTGCATTTTCTTTCTTATAGTTGTCATAATAAACATAATAAGAACTATAGTCTGTATAACTGCTAGCGTCCTCTTCCGCTCTATTTATAATAGATAAGGATAATCCTATTTTCCCATTATACGCTTCAATATTGGTTTTAATATTCTCCTCTTTATATTTTAAATAAATTGATTCATCGACGGTATTTGACATTCTTTCCAAGAAGTACAAATAGCCATCTGCTATTAAAAGAATTTTGTTCTCCTCTAGTTTAATTATCTCTTGTGAAATTCCTTCTGATTCAGATATTGTTACTATTTCAACATTATCATTACTTGTGAAATTATTAGGATTAATACCAGGGTAATTAATGTTAAAAAACTTATTTGTATTAATGTATTTACTAGTAAAATTAGGACTTAAAATACTTTTATTTCCAAATTTAAATAATTTTTTACTAATATATAAATTTTCTGTAATATGGTCGGTATTTGTTTCCATATTGTCTGCATTTTGTTTAACATCTATTACCTTCCAAGTTCCTTCTAACATAATATTATTAGGTTCAGGAGCCATTATAGAGCTTTTAATATCATTTTCTTCAGGATTCATACAAGATGTTATTAAGACAGCTGAAATAGACATTGCAAATAATAAAAATATTATCTTAATCCTCTTCATATTATTCCTCTTTCTTTGGAATTGAAATTTTAATCGTAGTTCCTTCTCCTATTTCACTTGAAATCATCATTTCTCCATTATGAAGTTTTACAATTTCTTCACAAATAGATAAGCCTAATCCAGTGTGAGAATTACTATTTTTCCCTTTGTAAAATTTTCCTGTTATTAGCGAAATTTCTTCACTATCAATACCTACACCTGTATCAATTACTTCAAAATGTAAGTTCTTTTCATCTTCACCTAAATTTAGTATTACTACACCACCTGTATTTGTAAATTTAAGCGCATTGTCTAATAAGTTAATCAGAACCTGTTTCATTCTATTTGGATCTAAACTTGCCATTATATGCTCTGGTTCAAAATTTATTATTAAATCAATGCCTAATGACTTAGCTCTTGGTGTAAGTTGTTTTTTTATTTCTATCGCTAACTCTGTAAAATCTGTTTCTTCTTTTTCCAGTTTAATTCTATTTGAAGTAAAGCGTGAAAAGTCTAATAATTCTTCGACCATTAAGCTTAACCTTGAACATTCACCTTGTATTATTTCTAAACCTTCCTTAACTAGTTCAGTGTCTTCCGGTTCAAATAGAAGTGTTGTCGCCCAACCATTAATTGAAGTTAAGGGCGTTCTTAGTTCATGGGATACTGAAGATATAAAATCATTTTTTAGTTTTTCCTTTTCTTTAATATTATCTGTCATATAATTTAACGTTCTACTTAAAGCATCTATCTCTTCAAATTTCGAACTCTCGACTCGTGTATTTAATTGTCCTTCAGCTAATTTTTCAGCAGTTTTAGTTAAATTTTTTATAGGCTTTACTAAATTATTAGACATTATTACACTTATTGCTATTGAAATTAATATAACAAAAATTCCAAAAGATAAAAACGCAATATACCTTTCCCTTACTAACAAATCAACATTCTTTAGTGAAGTTGTTAGTCTAAAAATTGCTTTCTGACCGTCTTGTGTTTTTATTGGTGAAGATACAGACATTACCTTGTCTTCCGAATAAGATACATTTCCAATATATTGTCCATCCATCCCTTCAGAAGCATCATCAATGTCCTTATAACCCTTAATTTGTTTACCAACTAAGTCTGTACCAAGACTATCATATATAACAACTTTAGAATTTGTTAATATTTGAACTTGAGATTTTATTCCTCTATAATATTGATCCATATCCTCAAGTATTGAAGTTTCTATATTATAATCGGAAGAATTAATATTTGACATTTCTAGGGAATATTTTATTTCATTTCTCAAATTATCATAAATTACTGAATAATAATAATAATATCTAACAGAATAAATTGAAAATATTTCAAATACTACAACTGTAAATATTATTAATAAAACAAAGGAACTAACTATTCTATTTTTTATGCTTATTTTCAAAATACATCAATCCTTTTTCCAACGATAACCTGTACCCCAAACAGTTTCTAAATATTTTGGTTTTCCTGGGTTATCTTCTATTTTAGATCTAAGCCTTCTAATATTTACATCAACTATTTTTGTATCTCCAACAAATTCTTCTCCCCAATTTAAATCCAACAATTCATTTCTTGTAAAAGCCCTTCCTGGATTTTTCATAAATAAAGTTATAATGGAAAGTTCTGTAGGAGTTAATTCTATATATACACCATCTTTCTTAAAAGCTTTTGAATATAAATCTAATTGATATGGTCCATGGGTTATTACATTTGTATTTTTTACCGGTTTTTCCAATCGTCTAATTAAAGATTTAATCCTTAATACAAGTTCTTTTGGATTAAAAGGCTTGCTTAAATAATCATCGGCTCCCCTTTCAAGACCAAGAATTTTATCATTTTCTTGGGTTTTTGCCGTCAACATAATAATTCCTATATTAGGTACTTTTTCTCTTAATATTCTACAAACTTCATACCCATCAATACCTGGTAACATTATATCTAAAATAACAACTAGCGGATTTTCACTTTGGGCTAATTCTACACCTAATTCCCCGGTTTCTGCTTCAATTACTGTAAAACCTTCCCTCTCTAAATTTATTCTAGTAAATTTTCTTATGTTTTCCTCATCTTCAACTAATAATATTTTTTCCTCCACACTATTCCTCCATCTACTGTTGAATATTATTTATATAATCTTTTAAAATAATAAAAAGTTCTTCTTTTTTTCTTCATTAAAATCTATTTTAATAGAATAGTTTTTCTTTATATTTTTAATTGATAATTCAATAGTCTTATTTGGAAATATCTTTTCACATACAATTCCATAAAAGACCAATTGAATCCAATATCTATTCTCTATTTCTTTTTTATTAAGTTTAGAAACTTTATAATCTACAATTCTTAAAATATTATTTTCTATTTCTATTCTATCAATAATTCCTCTAAAAAAACAATTTTCATACTTATAAATAAAACTTATTTCTTCATAGGTTTCATCAGCATTATAATTAAACAAATCCTTGAAATTCTCAACATATATTTTAAAATCATCTAAATGTTTTATATCAACGCCAAACTCTTTTAATACTTCATTAAAATCAATATTATATGGTGGTTTATAGATTTCTGCAAATCTATGAACAATATCGCCAATAATATCACTTGGCAATTCTTTAAAATTCTCCTTAACTTCTGACGACTTATAATCACTCTTAATATTGCTTTTATTATAATATTCAATTACCTTAGAAATATTAGTATTTACTTTTATATTTGTTTGTAAATTTACATCTTTACAAAGTGGATATAATGTACTTTCATTATACTCTTCTTTTTTTAAATCACATTGAAAATATTCTTCCTCTATTAACTCATTAGCCATATTTTTTTCTTCTAATGCTTTAATTTCTGGTAAGAGTATTTTTTTATAGCCGGAATTTCTACCTGATAAGCCTAAAAACAAATTTTCTTTTGCTCTTGTCATTGCAACATAATATATATTATTATCTTCAATTTCACTTGCAATTCTTTCATCTTCCTTTAAACTATTATATCTGTAATTTGCTAATGTAAAATTAATGCTTATACCATTTATTTTATTGAATTTAAATAATGGTTTGCTATTGGGTTTTCCCTTATTTATATATGGAACAACTACATCATTAAATCCTAACCCTTTTGAGCCATGTATTGTCATGAGTTTTACAACATCACTATTTTCATCTTCAACTTGTTTCATAGTTTCATTGTTGGAATTATAAATTATATCATAGAAAAAATCATTAAAAGTAAAATTATTATTATCGTATTCCCTTCCAATATCCAATAGTTTATATAAATTACCTTGTTTTTGAATATTATCTTCTGTATAATTATATTTTTCATATAATTGAAATAAATTATAAATCTCTTCTAGTATATTTGATATATTATCTTTTGAAAACTCTTTTAAAATGGATGTCTTATATAAAATTTCATTTATTATACCTTCAATTTTTATATTGTTTTTTGTTTTTAAAAATTCCAATATTTCAGAGTCACTAATATTGTATATATTAGATCTTAGTATATAATAAATTGATACATTATTAGTCTCATTTTTTATTAGTTTTAAAATTTCAATTACTGTAATTATTTCTTCTGAATCAAAAAATCCTAAAGAGTCAAAAGTATAATATTTAATATTTCTTTTAGAAAAACTGTTTTCAAAATAATTTTGTTCTTTTCTCGATCTAAATAATAGAGTATAATCCCCAAAGTTCTTTTTACCCTCATTTATTTGCCTTGATAGGTAATTTGAAAAACTCTCTGGTTCATATTCTAAATCCTTAGTATTATCATTGTTAAAATAATTAATACAATTTTCTATGTCACTTTCTTTATTAGCTATTAATTTATCATATCTGTCCTTCATTAAGTTTTCATAAATATTATTAATGCCCTCCAGAATATTTTTATCTGTTCTATAATTGTCAACAAAAGTTATTAACTCACCATTAGAATTTATAATATCCCTTTTTGTATTTTCAAAAACATTTATGTTTGCTCCTCTAAAACCATAAATTGACTGTTTAGGGTCTCCAACTACAAAAATATTATTCCTATCTAAAATAGTTTTTTCTGAACAAATTTCATAAAATATCTCTTTTTGAATATCATTAGAATCTTGATATTCATCAACCATTAAATAACTTACTTCTGATTGAATCTTCTTTTTAATATAGGGATTTTTTAATAGTTCTAAAGTTAAATGTTCTAAATCATTAAAATCATACTTTCCTAATTGTTTTTTTTCTAATTTATATTCCTGTTCAATAATTTCTAATAACTTGAATAAATCCAAATATATATCTTTTTTCAAATACTCTTTGTATTGCATTTCCAAATTGAAAATTTCTTTTAAGTAGTCTATATCCTCATTTTTTAATTTAGAAATACATTGCCATAATTCTTTTAAGATTCTAATATTTTCAGTTTCTTTTACCCTCTCTACTTTATCCTTATCATTGACAAATTTATATAAATTTGTATTTTTTCTTAATTTAACATTATCTCTAATATATATAAGCTCTTCGTATATCTCCTCGGATTTTTTAAATTTGTTTAATTTTTCCAAATCCTCTATAGTCATTTTTCTTATTTCTTCAAATGAAAATATAGTATTTTTAATACTTGTATACAAATCTTGAATTTCTGAAATCAATAATAAGGCTTCATTTTTATCTGTATAATTTAATAATTTAATTGAAAATTCATCATATTCTCCATCGGGATTTAAAACCTTAGAGATTATATTGTTTAAAATTTTTTTACTTTCAATTTCATCTAGTATTTCAAAATTTGGATCAATATCCAAAAAAAATGAATTTTCTCTTATAATTTTTGAACAGAAACTATGAATAGTAGAAATTTGAGACTCATTAATATCATTTATAAATCTTTGAACTTTTTTGTTACTATCAGATTTAAGTAATTTTCTAACTCTTTCCTTCATTTCATTAGCAGCTTTTATAGTAAAGGTTATTGCAACAATATTAGATACTTCTTCATCTTTTGGAAGCCTGCCATTTTTTAGTATTTCTATATAGCGTCTTGTTAATACTTCCGTTTTTCCAGTTCCTGCACCTGCATTAACTATTATATTTTTATCGATTGTTTTAATTGCTTTCTTTTGCTCATCTGTTAAATTCATCTTACCCTCTATATTTACAAATATTATAATATTGACAAAATCTACAATTCTTATTATCGGATGTTCCTATAAAAAATTCCTCTTTACTTATATTATTCAATATTTCTTCAATAATTTCCAAGGTTTCATTTCTTAAATTATTTAAACTTTCGTTGGAAATTGAATTATTGTCAAAATGAATATTATTTTTTGTCATATAAAACTCATGTACTTTAGAGTCTTTTATAGTTATATATCTACAGCCTTGTATATTATTTATAAGAGAATATATTGGAAATTGTAAAGTTTTCCTATTTTTAAAATCCCTAATGGTTTTAAAGGAATTTTTTCCTAATTTATAGTCTACTAAATAAAAATTGTTATCTAAATCTCTATCTATTCTATCTATTCTTCCTATAAATTTTATATTTTTATTAACACCATCAATATTAAATACCTTTGAAAAGGTAAAACTTTCTTCAAATTTATAAGGTGTTATATTTCCTTGAAACTTATCTAAATATTTAAAATCTTCCTTTATTGTATTCTCTAAATTTTTACCATATCTTTTTAAAGTATTTAGACCTTCGTAATTTTTAGTATTAATATCTAATTCTTCGAAGTTCTTTTTTAATATTTTAATTATGAAATCCTCTTTAATTAAAAGTTTGTTTTTTTCTATTAAATAATCTTTATAAATAGTTTTAAGTGCTTCATGACAAGCAGTTCCCAATTTTAAAATTTTATTTAATTCCTTATCTATAAAACAATCTTCTAATTTTAAAACATATTTATAATAATATTTAACTGGACAAAGTAAATATGTTTCAAGTTTTGTAGAGGAATAACTGTCACTTTCTTCTTTTTCAGGAATTTCAATTTTTCCATCAAAATCATCTATCCTGTTTTTTGGTTCTTTAAACATTGAAATATACAAATTTTTATCATAATTATTTAAAACAAATTCATTTTTAGGGTTAATATAATCTTTAAGACTATATAATTCTTGTATTTCAACATTTTCTTCGTATTCATAAATGAAATCAGATAGAAGATTTTTCCCACTATCTTCAAAGGAAATATAGAATTTTTCAACATTGCAATTAAGAATATTGAAAAAATTTAATTTATCCTTAGATTGTTTTAATCTATTTGTTAAAATATCGATGCCTAATTTTCTTAAATATATATTATTTTTACTATTGAAGTAATAATTTATGGTTTCTTTTTTAGGATATGAATTATCGTTACATCCTAAAAAATATAAATATTCATGATTTAATAATTTGTAATTATTAAAATCTATTAGTTCAATATTACAATTCATAAGCGAATTCTCATTAATAAAATATTCTTTTAAAATATTTAAAAAATACTTTTTAAATTCACTATATTCCATCTGGTTTAAAATATTTGAGTATCTTAATTCTAAATTTTCTATAAACTTATAAAATTTTTCATAAATTTCAATTTCCTCTTCGTCCTTTTCAATAATTTTATCTAAATGAAACTTAACAAACCCAATTAATTGCTCCTTATTGTTAATAGAATATATTTCATATATTTTATTTAATATATTAAAATATAAATTATAATCATTACTTGTTCTTAATATATTGGAATTAAAAAGTTCTTCAAAAGTATTAGGCAGTATTTTATAAATCATATTTTCTATTTCTAAGTTTTCTATATTATCACTAAATATAAATGGATTATTCAAATTGCCGATTATATAATCCTTTATATCTATATTGTTGTCTAATGAAAGATACATCCACTTACCAAAATTTGTATCTTTTATATTAATTTTTGAAGTCGATTGAATAGGAATTTCTTCCTCTTTGAATCTTTCTAAAATCAACTGCTTGTATTCATCATCGTTAATTATTATTGCACATGATTTATTAGAATCTTCTAATAAATCCTTTTTAATTTCAATTGCCAACCTTTTAACTTCTAAAAACTTGTCTTCTGCCTTTATTATTTTCAATTTACTCTTGGTTTTATCTACTAGAGTATTATTATTGTTAATTTTAAAACTTAAATTCAACAGATTTATAATAGTATCATTATATATTTCAAGCTTTTCATTTAAAGCATTTTGAATATAAATTTCAATATTATTAATATATTTTTTCAAAAATTCTATTATAGTATATTCTATTTTTCTAAAATCTAAAAAACCTGCAATATATATTCTTTTTACATTTTTTAATTCATTTAATATTAACTTTGAATTTAAAAAACTATTATATTTATCATAACGGTCCTGTAAATTATATTTACTCATATTATAATTGTATTCTTTAAATATTTTAAAAACAGAAAAAAGAGAAGAGTTGTTTTTAACCTTCTCTTCTAAATCATCTATTGATATAATTGAGCTTTTTATATAATTTATTAATTTTAATGAAATTGCTAAAAATCCATCTGAATTATAAAAATAATTATTATCAATAATTCCTTTATTTATGCAGTTCTGTATACTAAATTGCATAATAAGACTATTAAGATAATCCATATTCTCTAATTCAACAAAACCCGTATTTTTATAATTAATTAAATCATCAAATGTAAATAATTTAAGATTAAGTACCGCTTCAAATTCAGATACAATATCTACTCTAAGTCTTTCTATTATTTTTTTATTTGGCAAAATTACAATAAAATCATCATTATTTTTTATGTTTTCAAAAATATTTTCTTTTAAGTTGTCATATAAATAATTTGATGATTTATATAAATTTATATTAAACATATTACCCCTATATTTTATCAAATGCTAATTTTCCTGCTCCAATTACACCTGCATCATTTAAGAATTCCGCTGGTTTTATTTCCATTCCAACAGGTCTATTACAGTATTCCTTATAACTATTAATTGCATCATCCCACCAATAAGTTGATGTATTAATAAATCCCCCACCTATTATTACAGCCTCAGGATCAAATATATTCTTTATAGTTGATAAATAAACGCCTAAATCTATAGCAAGTTTTTTAAGGGCTTTTTTAGCATTATCGTCAGTGTTTAATCTTTCAATAATCTCCGGTCCCCTTAAATCCATTCCAGTTAGCTCTTTATAATTAATAGATAGGGAAGAACCTGCTACGTATTTTTCAGCACAGCCTTTTTGATTACAAGTACATAATCTACCATTTGGATACATTACCATATGACCTAGTTCTGCTCCCTGGTAATGACTTCCTTGCCAAAACCCAATTCTTTCATCATAGATAGCTCCACCTAATCCTGTTCCCATTGTTAGCATAATAAAATTTTTATATTTTTGAGCAGAACCAACCCATTTTTCAGCTAAGGCTGCCAAATTAGCATCATTATCTACAAAAACTGGTATATCTACATGTTTTTCAATTTCTTCTTTTAAATTTAATCCAGTCCAGCCTTCAATATTACCAGCAAAAACAATTATTCCATTATCGCTATCTATAAAACCTGCAGTAGCAATGCCAATTGATAATATTTCCGGTGTTATTAACTTATTAATTGAATCCACTATTCTTTTTATAACTTCATCTCTTCCTAGATGGGCTTCTGTAGCAACTGTATAGCTTTCAACAATACTACCATCTTCTGCAATTACAGCAGAATTTATTTTTGTACCACCTATATCAATTCCTATAACTTTTTTCATTCCTTCCTCCTAACCAATTATCTCTCTTAAAACAGAATTGTTTGGAACTAGCGTTTCATCTTCTATATCAATAAAATATTTTAAAAAAGCTCTTAACTTTTTAATTTCCTTATAATATTTTCCATTACAATCATAGGTGTCAAATAATTCATAGGCATATTTTTTCAAAATACATAGTTCATATACTAAAGAAGAGTCTACTGCAATATCGGCTAAATCTTGATAGGGAAATATATACTTTTCTTCGCCTCTTCTAACTTTATCCCATCCTTCAAAAGTATCTTCAATGGAGTTTCCTCTAAAGTTATTATCCCTAATCATCCTTCTTAAAAGTCTTACCCTTGAAGTAGAAATCCTATTATGACTATCAATATTAAGTTGAGTTAAAGCACTAATATAAATCTTAAACTTTTTCTTTTCCGGAACTAATTGTGTTAATCTAGGATTTAAACAATGTAATCCTTCAATTATAATAATGCTGTCATTCTCAAGTTTTATAAATTTACCTGATTTTTCTCTACTACCTGTAATAAAATTAAATCTAGGTAGTTCTATTTCTCCACCTTCCATCAATGTCATTAAATCGTCATTAAACTTTTCTAAATCAATTGCTTCCAACATTTCATAATCAATTTCTCCATCTTCATTAATAGGAGTTTTTTCCCTATTAACAAAGTAATCGTCTGTAGAAATTAAAATCGGTCTTTTACCCCTAATTGCTAATTGTACCGATAATCTATATGCAGATGTTGTTTTCCCTGAAGAACTTGGTCCTGCTATTTGAACTATGCTAATATCATTGTCATTTACTATCATATCCGCTATTTTGGAAATTTGGTTTTCAAAATAGGTCTCTGATGTATCAATAATAAATTTAATGTTATTATTTTTTACATATGAATTTAAATTACCTACATTGGCAATATTTAACATATTGGTCCATCTTTTAGAATTGGAAAAGATTTTTGCTAGTAATTTTCTTTCATGAAATTCAGTTAGTTCTCCATTAGTCCTACTAGACGGTACAGTTATTGCCACTCCTGGATAATATGAAATTATATCAAATTTATCAATATATCCTGTAGATGGAGCTAAATATCCATGGAAGGTAAAAATTCTCCCATCAACTTCATAATAGTGAATATCTTTAAAATTTAAATTCTTAAATAGAAGAACCTTATCTTTATAACCTTCTTCTTCAAAAAGTTTTAATGCATTTTCCTTATCTGTAGTCTTTCTATAAACCTTATAATCTGCATCTATAATCCTTTGCATTTCATTTTTTATTATTTTTACATCTGTATGTAAAAGTTTGTTTCCGCCTTTTAATTCACAATAAATGTATTCACCAATAGAATGCTCTACTTCTATAGTTTTGCCTTTATATAAATTTTTACAAGCAAGTATAAATATTAAAATAATAGTTCTTTGAAGTATCCCATCACTTTCAGATGAATATTTATCAAAAAAATGTAATTTTTCATTTTCTTCTACTTTTTCCAAAAAATTTTTATAATAATTATTAACTATTACACCTATTTTCTTCTTTTTTCCATATAAATTAGTAGATAGGTCTAAATAATTAATACCCTTTTCTATATTGAGTTCCTTATTATCGACATATATTTTCATATTCTTCTCCAAATATTTTTTTAATAATCTTTTTAAATTTGACAGGTGGTTCAGCCAAAAACTCTTTTCCATTTAAATAGCTTAATTTTCCCTCTAATCCATTAAATTCTATTTTATATGAATGCAATAATTGATTTTCTAGTTTAAAATTATCGCTAAAAAATTTATTAGTAATTTTATCTCCATATTTCTTATCTCCTACAATAGGGTGATTAATCGACTGTAAATGTACCCTAATTTGATGGGTTCTTCCCGTTATTAACTTAATTTTCACTAAGGAGTAAGCTCCATTTGTTGTTACCAGCTTTACTTCTGTTTTACTTTCTTTGCCCCTATCTTTTGAAATTTCCATTCTATTGTCAGAAATTTTTTTTATATTAGAATCAATAAGACCATCTTCTATTTTACCTTTACAAATAGTTAAATAGTTTCTATTTATCTTTCTACTTTTTATTAAATTATTCATCTGTAAAAGTGTTTCCTTGTTTTTACAACCTATTAATAAACCACTTGTATTTCTGTCTAATCTATTTGAAAGAGCCGGTACAAAGGACTTCTCTTTTCTTGGATTATATTTCTTGGTTTTTATTAAATAAGCAATAAAGTTATCGACTATATTATTACCGTAGTCTTCTTTACCTGCAGCATGACTTAAGGTTCCTGAAGGCTTATTAATAATTGCAATATTATCGTCCTCGTAAATAATATTCAAATTATAATCTAAATTAGTATATATTTTTTTATCTTCATATTTACTAAGAGTTTCTTCATATATATATATTTGAATTAAATCCCCTTCTTGTAAAATATCATTTGGATTTGCTCTTTTCTTATTTAATTTTATTTTTTTTGTTCTTATATACTTATTTATTAATGATTTTGAAGCCTTAGGTAAATATTTAACCATAAACCTATCTAATCTTTGTTTTGAATCATTTTCATCAATTTTAATTTCTCTCATTTGTTTTCCTTTTTATGATATAATTATACTAATTAAATTATACCTTAAATTATGTAAACTGTTAAAAGGAGAATTATGAAACGATTTATAAATTTTATAAGAGATACTATATATGACATTAATTACTTTTTATTTACTTTGATTATTATAGTATTAGTTGCTTTTATCTTACAAAATAGAATATCCTATATCTTTTCAAGAGATTATGCATCTATTCAAGGAAATATACCTAAGACCACTACTAAAGTTGAAAGTGAGTCAATTTATGCTAGTGATAATATGCCTGAAATAGATATAACAGTAATTTTACCAGACGGTTCTGATATTGTTAGTAAAGCCAGTATTCTAACTCAAAGTGGAGTAATTGATGATCAAGAAAAATTTCTAAATATTATTAACACATATAACTTACAAGATAAGGTTCTTAGTGGTGAATTTAGTATAAAAAAAGGATCTACTTTAGAAGAAATTATTAATATAGTTACAAACGATGCCTTACTAGAAGCAAAAGGTGAATAAAAAAATTCAGCGAAAGCTGAATTTTTTATATTCCACTATTTACATATAAATCTATTTTCGATTTCTTAACAGCGTTATTAAAAACACCTTTTCTTTTTAATTTATTTAAAATATCTGTATTCATAGAATGTAAAATAGTTTTTTCATAATTATTTAAAATTATCTCAAACAAATTATTATTTAAACGATTGGAATGCATTTCAATAAAATAGCAATCTATATTTTTATATTCTACTAGTTCTAGTATTTCTAAAATAATCCTATCTTTTTCATAATAATAATTATTAGTTTTATTAATTTCTTTCTTGTATCTTTTCTTATCTTTTTCTTTATACTTATTAGCTAAGTTATTATGATATTTAGCCAATATATTATAATACTGATAGTTGTATATTCCCTTTTCAACAGTATCGATTTTTAAAAATGGTTTCATAGATAATCTATCGAGTAAAGCATAGTTATTTTCTAAAAAAACTTCCTTATTTATTTTGCCCTTATCTAATTGGTCTATTAAATCATTTCTTTTTTGTATAAATAAATTTAATAATTCTCTTTCACTTTTCATTTTCCCTCATAATAAAAAAAGCATCCTAATTATTATTTAAGGATGCTTTTAAATTCTATTGTACATTTAATTCTATAACATCTTTAGCTAATTTTTCAGGAAGTTCAGATTTTTCTTTATTTAATCCTATATAGAATTCTACATTAAACTCCTCTGAAAGAACCTCTAAATCCTTAGTTAGAACTTCTAATTCAGGTAATTCAAAGTTTACTATATCATAAATACCATCTACATAAACTTTTTCAATATCATAGTCTCTTGAAATAATTCCTGCTAAGAATCCGTAGAATCCACTTACTGTATTTATATGATATTTGTTTGCATTTATTAATCTTACTTGATAATCTAAAGAAAAAATATGAGAATCATCAGTATCAATAAAAACTATATTTCCATTTCCATTTCTTTTATCTTCATTAGCTTGATCAATAAGCCATTTTGTTTTACCACTTCCAGATGGACCTAAAACAAATTTAACCATTTTACCACTACCTTTCTATAACTTAACTACTATTATTATTGTATTATATAATACTAATTCCATCAAGATGATTACATAAATCTCCTTGTCTGAAATTATTCTCCTCTAGAGTGTTTTCTATCTTATCTCTAATCTTCCACCAACTAGTTCCCCAGTTACAAAATACGCTATCTTCTTTTGGCATTCGTCCAACTAAACGTTGAATAGCTATGTCTTTTTTTAAATATCGTAAAAATAAAACTACATATTCAACATATTTATCTAAAGTAATCAACTCTATTTCTTTGTTTTCATACATCTTTTCCAGTTTTGTATTTTTAGGTATATACAATGAATGGATTTTAACTTCATCGTTATCTAAAACTGAAATTAATTTCGCCGTTTCTATTATATCTAATTCATTATCCCATGGTAATCCAATAATCACATGGGTGCAAATTTTAAAATTTCTTTCCTTTATTTTTTTACATGCTAAGACAAATTCACTTATTCCATGTCCTCTATTTAAAATCTTTAATGTATGGTAATTAGCTGTTTGTAATCCAAGCTCAAATATAATATCTATATTGGTTTCATTACTAAAGTTTTCTAAATACTCCAATTGAATATCGTATATACAATCTGGTCTAGTTGAAATATCAATAGCCACAATATCTTCCATATTACATTCATTGATGATCTTTTTAAATTTTTCAAAATCCATATAGGTATTTGAAAAATTTTGAAAATAAACTATAAACTTTTTTGCATTGTATTTATTTCCTATATACTCTTTATTTTTTAATATTTGTTCTTTAACAGTTAATGAAATATCTAGATTTTCAAAGGAACCACCTTTTTCATTACAAAAGATACATCCTCCTACAGATATATTATTATCTCTATTAGGACAAGTTAAATTTAATTTTACTGGTAATTTATAGACTTTTTCCCCATAATTATTCCTTAAATATTCACTATAGGATAAATATAAAGTCTCTTTACTCATTTAAAAATTCCTTCATAAAATTATATACTTCTTCAACATGGCCTTTTACTTTTACTTTTCTATATTCTTTAATTAATTTTCCATCTACATCAAATATAAAAGTTGATCTTTCTGTTCCCATTACTTCTTTACCATACATTTTTTTCGGCTTAATTACATTAAATTTATCATGTAATACCTTTTCTTTATCGCTAATTAAATCTAAATTCAAATTATGTTTTTTTGTAAAATTTTCGTGGGATTTTTCAGAGTCCTTACTAATGCCTACTATTTTAGTATTTAACTTTTCAAAATCATCTTTTTTTTCTGTAAATTCAATAGCTTCTGTTGTACAACCAGGTGTATTATCCTTGGGATAAAAATATACTATTAAATTATGTCCCTTATATTTATTAATAAATTCTTCATTAAAATAATCTTTTATATTACTCATAATATTCCTCCAAAAATTTCAACAAGTTCTCTTCCAACTCCATCTTCATTATTTGTATACCTTGAAATATACCTAGAATTTAGTTTTAAAAGATCACTTCCATTTTTCATACATATACCCAACCCGGATGCTTTTATCATTTCAATGTCATTATTGTCATCTCCAAAAGAAATTACTTCCTTCCAACTTATTTTTTTAAACTTTAAATAATTTGAAATTCCTATGGATTTTTGAGCTAATGGATTTAAGTATTCAACCATAATATTTCCCTTTGAGAATGAGGACAACATATGAGTCGATAAGTCCAATCTTAATTTTAATATATCCTCATTTAATTTATGAACTTTTTCTACTTCATCTATATATACTACAGATAATATATTTTCTAATTCCTCTACTCCTGCTTCTTTCCTATGAATAATTTCATCCAGTCTACTAACTGAGCCAATATGCTTTTCTTTCTCTACTTCATTTGGAATAATTAAAGATCTTTCTTTTTGAGAGTCAAAAATATGTAAATAAGGATACATATTCCTAGTTGAACTTATATCTAATATTTTTTCATATGATTTATAATCAATAGGGTTATAAAATAGAATATTATTAAAATTACTATATTTTGCAATAGCTCCATTATTAGCGATAATTATATGTGGAAAATTAAAATTTTTTATTAAATCAGCAGTTTTACTAAGTCCTCTTCCTGTTGCAATAGCAATTTCAATTCCCTTATAATGCAAAGCTTCCAATACTTGTAAATTAAATTGTGAAATTTGCTTATCGTCATTTAGCAATGTTCCATCTAAATCTAAACATACTATTTTATACATAATTCTACCTCTTAAAAAAGACAAAGCATATTTGCTTTGTCTTAACTATTCAATATCTTCGTCAACAAAAATCTCTTGGAAAACATTTGAAACATTTTCAAATTCTTCATCTGTTTCTATACTGCCAAGTTCAAATACTTCCTTATCATTTTCATCTTCAATATATCTATATAATAATACTTGTTCATCTTCTAAATTAACCAAAGCAATATATTCTTTATTTTCAGTAGGCACATCAAAAATTCCTAATACACCACATTCTAATTCAGAATCATCTTCTAAAGTTAATGTTATTGTTTCCATTTCTTCAAATTCGTGATCATGATTATCACATCCACAACCACAGTCATGATTATTATTTTCGCTCATTGAAACCTCCTATAAATTAATTTTTAAAAAGTTAAATATATTAAAATATATTAGAAATAATACTTAAGATATTAATATTAATTTTATACCCATTTTAACTGATTAAAACTAATAAAAAATTTAAACCATTAACTAATATGATTTTATATTATATTAGTTAATGGTGTTTTAAATATATTAAAAAGAATTTCTTAATAAAACTTCTCTACCTTATATTCTTTACTTAAGTCCTTTGCTTTATTTAAATAAACCTCTTGTTGTTTTAAAGCTGTTAATTGTCTTTTTACTTCATTTTTAACTTCATCTAATGAGGAATAATCTTCACTTGTTTTATTGTCAACTTTAATAATATGGTAACCAAATTGTGATTTAACTGGATCAGTTATCGTTCCAACTTCGGCATTAAAAGCAGCTTGCTCAAATTCGGGAACCATTTGTCCTCTACCAAATTGTCCTAAAGAACCACCTTTTTCTTTTGATGGACATGTTGAATATTCAACAGCAGCTTCTTCGAAAGATTTACCGTTTTCTATTTCCTCTTTAACTTTTTTTGCTTTTTCTTCATCTTCAACTAAAATATGAGAAGCTGTAACCATTTCCGGTTTTTTAAAGTATTCTTTATGGGAATTGTAATATTCTTCAACTTCACTGTCTTTAATTTCTATGTCTTTCAAGAAATTATTAACAGCAAATTGCTTTAATGCACTTTCTTTTATTCTTTCAATTTCCTTTAAATAGTCTTCATTTTTATCTAAACCATTTTTTAAGGCATCAAAATAAAATAATTCTTGATTTACTAATTCATCGGTAACTTTTTTCATTCCCTCTTCATTATTAAATTGTGCACCTTGTTGTCCCATCATATTTATAAAACTTTGTACTTCTTCTTTTGTAATTTCTCTTCCATTTACTACTGCTAAAATATTACTTTCGCTCATTTAATCTCTCCTCTTTATTTTTATACCATTTTTATAAAACTCTATTTTATTATTTTTTAATAATCTTCCAACTGCTTTCTTAAAGCTTGATTTTGTCATAGATAAAGTGTCAATAATATCTTCAGGGCTTGATTTATCATTTAATTCTAAAAATCCATCATTTTCTAAAAGTGTATCCATAATTAAATTACTATCATTATCTATTTCTAAATGACTTCTATTTTTCATAGTCAAATTTAATCTTCCATCAGCCTTTACTGATGAAACTCTAGCACTTACATTTTCACCTACAACAACTATTCCTCTAATATGTTCTTTAGGTATTAGTGCTTCGTATATACCATCTACTGCTACAAATGCACCAATATCATCAACTATATTATAAACTATTCCATCAACCCAATCATTTTCCTTAAAGTTCGAGTCTGTTCTTAAATAATCTCTAATTTTCATTGTTGAACTTAACCTATTGGATTTATCAATATATAAGGCAACTAAATACTTTCTTCCCTTTTCTAGCTTGATTGTCTGTTCTTTAAAGGGTAAAAACAAATCCTTTTGTAAACCCCAATCTAAAAATGCTCCAATTTTTGTAATATCCTTAACTTCTAAATGGGCAATTTTACCTAAGGTTATTTTAGGTTTTTTTCTAGTAGCCGTTAATCTATTTTCATGATCTTTATATATAAAAACATCTGTAGTATCTCCTACCTTGTCTTTTTCGGTAATTTCATTACTAGGTAGAAGTACAACTTCATCTCTATCACTACTTTTGGAAGGTCCTAAAAAAGCTCCGACTTTTCTAATACGCTTAATTTCTAGCTTTTGAATTTCACCTAATTCTATCATTATTTCACCTCCACATCTAAACATTATACCAAGAAAACCAATACTTTACACGTATTTTAATATATTTCTAATTTTTGTTAGAAAAATAAAAAATATATCTTAAATTTTCCGATTTTATTTTAATAATTTAATAAAAAAACAGAGTTGAAAATTTAATATTCCACTCTGTAAAAATCAAATTTCATAAGAAGTAAAATTACTCACCATAAAATTCTTTTTTTATTTTTTCTCCTGTTTTTGTAGCAGCTAAGCCTCCTAAAGAAGTTTCTTTTAAAGTATAACTCATGGATTTGCCAACTTCATTCATTGCTTGGGTTACTTCTTCAAAAGGTACTAATGATTTGATTCCTGCTAAAGCCAAATCTGCTGATAATATTGCATTAATTACACCTGAAGCATTTCTAAATGTACATGGGTATTCAACTAACCCAGCAATAGGATCACAAACTAAGCCAAGAATATTTACTAAAGTAATAGATGCTGCATTTAAAATTTCTTCAATAGAACCACCCTTTAGGAAAACTAAAGCAGCTGAAGCCATTGCAGAAGCAGAACCACATTCTGCTTGACATCCACCTTCAGCACCGGCAAAATTTGCATATCTGCCAATTATTTGTCCTATTCCTACAGAAGTTAATAAAGCATCTACTAGTTTACGATTATCAACATCCTTATTAGTTGCCTTATACCTAAAAATAGCCGCTGGGATTATTCCTGATGAGCCGGCTGTCGGTGACGCAACTATTTTCCCCATTGATGAACTAAATTCAAGTGTTGAAAACGCCATTGCCATTGCTTGTATATTCTCTTTACTTAACAAGCCTTCATCTTTTAATGCATAGTCATTTGCCTTCTTAGCAAAACCATCAATCATGCCTAGATTTGTAACACTTTCTACTTCCAAAAATTTCTTTGCCGATTGTTCCATTACTTCTAACATATTAAGTAGCTTTTCTATTATTATTTCCTCTGTTTCCCCTGAGGATTTTATTTCATCTTCAAGAACTATATCGGCTATGGATTTATTATTATCCTTACAATATAATATTAATTCTTCTGCATTATATATCATTTTAAAATCCTTTCACTAAATGTTTAACGAAATTAATATCTTCGTTTTTAGATATAGTTTCAATGGTATTTTCATCAATATTTTTATCAAGTTCAATTACTAAAGTAACTCCCTCATCACTTTTGTTTGTATGCATACTTTCAATATTATAACCATTGTCACTTAAAATTGTAGATATAAAGGCTATTATACCTCTTTTATCTACATATCTACATATTAATAAAGGATATTCACTAGTGAAATTAATTTTTATGCCATTCATTTCTACTATTTTTATATTTCCGCCACCAATTGAAGATCCAACTACTGTATTAACCTTTCCATTAGGATAATACATTTCAATTTTTACAGTGTTAGGATGAACATTTCCTAAATCTCCCTTTTCAAAAGAAAATTCTAGTCCTTGTTCTTTAGCTATTTCAAAAGAATATTTCAATCTATCATCATCTGGATACATTCTTAATGCCCCAGCTAATAAAGCTTTATCTGTACCGTGTCCCTTATATGTTTCAGCAAAGGAACCATGTAAAATAAATTTGATTTTATTAAAACCATCACCTGAAATAATTCGAGCTGTTTTTGAAATTCTACAAGCTCCTGCAGTATGGGAACTTGAAGGACCAATCATTATTGGTCCTAAAATATCAAATAAATTATAATCTCCCATTATATACCTAACTTTCTAATTCTTCTTTAGTTTTTTCTCTTTTAACTATATGTTTATAATATATTTTATCAACAGCTACAGCTATAGCATTATCTCCTGAAATATTTGCAGCTGTTCCAAAACTATCTTGTGTTGTATAAAGTGAAATTAATAAAGTTGCCATACCACTACCTGGGTCTATTCCTACAACTGGTAAAAATGGTAATGCACTCATTACTGCTCCACCTGGTGCTCCCGGAGCTGCTACCATTGCAATACCCAATATTGCAATATAAGGTATCATAGTTGTGTATCCATTTGGCATACCATACATTGCCAGTATTGTATATGTACAAGCTGTTATTGTTATCATTGAACCAGGCATATGAACTGTTGCTCCTAAAGGAATAACAAAATCTCTTATTCCCTTACTAACACCATCTTTTCTTGCACATTCTAAGTTTACTGGTATTGTTGCTGCTGAAGATTGTGTTCCTAGGGCTGTAATATAACCTGAAATTTGATTTTTTATTAATCTTATAGGATTTTTTCCTGTATAACTTCCAGATATTATAAACATAGCTGAAACATATAAAAGATGTAAGGTTACTATTAATATAAATATCTTCCAGAAAATGCTTAAAATAGCAAATACTGATCCAGAATATGCCATATTGGCAAAGTTACCAAAAATATAAAAAGGTAAAACAGGAACTACTGCTTTTGCTAAAATATTACTTATAATTTCATTAAATTCAGTTATAAATCCATAACTATATTCACCCTTGCCCTTGTTTCTCAACCAAGAAATTGATAATCCAAATACAAAAGCAAAAACCAATGCACCTGTTACATCAAAAAATGGTTTTAATTCAACACTAAAAATTGGTTCTAATGAATCTCCAGCTGCCTTAGTTATTTGATCAACAGCATCAGCTGTTATAAATTTAGGAAAAATACTATCACTCATAATCCATGATAATGTTCCTCCCAGTAATGTTGATGTATAAGCAATTAATACTGTAACTCCTAATAATTTTCCAGCACCTTCACTTAAATCAGCTATTCCCTTTGTAACAAAAGCTAAAATCATCAATGGGATAACAAAACTTAGCCATTGACTAAAAAATGATGAAAATGTAACTGCCACTTGAGTTACGATTTTAGGTAGATACAAACCTGTTAAAACCCCTAAAATAATTGCAATAATCAATTTTGGTATTAAACCTAACTTAAATTTCTTTTTCATATAATTTCCTCCTTATCCAAATGTATTATAACAAAATATTCTTGTATTGTTAAGTTTTTTTCAATTAACTTTCAATTTTATTTATTATGGTTATTTATTTTTCTATTTGAGAAAGTATTTCATCTTCTTTTTCCTGCATAGCTACAAGAGTATTTTCTAACAATTCGTCAAGTTCCATATTTAACATTTCAGCACCATTACGAATTGTATCCCTTGAGCAACCGGCTGCAAAACTTTTGTCTTTGAATTTTTTCTTTAAGCTCTTTAGTTTCATATCCTTTGTAGATTTTGATGGTCTCATTAAAGATGCAGCAAAAATCAAACCTGTTAATTCATCTACTGCATACAGAATTTTTTCCATTTTTTTACTAGGTTTTACATCAGAGCAAATTCCATATCCATGACTTATTACGCTTGTAATAAACTCTTCGTCGTATCCATTATTCTCAAGTATTTCTATTGCCTTTACACAATGTTCTTCCGGATACATTTCAAAGTCAATATCATGTAGTAACCCAACTATTCCCCAATATTTAGGATCTTCATTTTCAATTTCTGCAAAATATTCCATAACTTTTTCTACTGTAATGGCGTGTTGTATATGGAATTTTTCTTTATTGTATTCTTTTAGTAACTCTAACGCCTTATCTCTATCCATTTCTTACCTCCTTATTAAATTTTACTTAAACAAATGATACCCTTTTATTTAAATAAAATCTACATATTTAATTATATTTACAATAAAAAAGATACATACTAATTATCAGTACATATCTTTTAAATCTTCTGGTTCATGTGTAAAACCTTCTCCTACTACTTCATTAACATAATTCATAATAACAAATGCTTTAGGATCAACTTCCGATACATAATTTTTAATAACAAAATATTCAGATCTTGAAACTATTGTATTTATTATTTGTTTTCTCTCCCTAGAAAATCCGCCTTCTGCTAAATATACTGTTGAGCCACGTTCCATATGCTCTATTATAAATTTATTGACAATTTCAAATTTTTCAGTAATTATTACCATATTTATCTTAGTGTTTAATCCAGATATTGCCCAATTTATTACTAGGGTATTTAACCCTAATCCTACTAATGCATATAAACCTACTTCGATATTTACTGCATATATACCGAATAAAACCACTAAGCCATCTGCAAACATAATACTTCTACCTATGTCTATATTTGTATACTTATTTATTATGCTGGCTAGTATTTCTGTTCCACCTGTTGTAGCATTTTGAGTAATTACTATTGCTATTCCTAGTCCTGACAATATAACACCTATAATTACACTTAGCAAAATATTACTTGTTAACGCTTCCTTTAATGGAACAAGATTTTCTAATAGGGTAATTGTATTGGAAACTATTAAAGAAGAATATAAGGTATATCCTACATATTCTTTTCCTAAAAAAATATATGACAATATAAATAATAATATATTTAATGTTGTCATTACGTATCCAACTTGCAGTTTCGGAAATAAATTTTGTAAAGCTATTGCAAATCCACTAATTCCCCCTAATGGAATTTGGTAATCCATTATAAAAAAATAAATCCCCACTGCAACTAAAATAGAACCAAATGTAACTATTGTAATTTTTTTAAATTGTTTTCCATATTTCTTTAATAAATTCATCATTTTTTTCATAATTTAATTATAACATAGTATGGTAAAAAGTTGACAATAAAATAGTTATTATTTTAATATAGAATAAAATTATTGATAAAAATCTATTTGATTTATGAAAATATAATTTTTCATTTCTTATTAAAAACAAAAGTCATAAAATTTATTTTAATATAGTTAGTTCAACACAAAACCCACTAAAAACTATATTTAGTGAGTTCACCTTTGTAAAGAAAAGTCTTAGCTTTTCTTTTATTATTATGATAGCCCTAAGGATGTTTTTAATCCCTCATCAACTTTAATCATGACTTTATCGTCAAAAACACCAATTTTTTCTCTTAACCTTTTTTTGTCTATTGTCCTTATTTGTTCTAATAATATTACAGAATTCTTGGGTAAACCATAGGAATCTGCAGTTATGCCAACATGAGTTGGCAGTTTAGCTTTATGTAATTGAGAAGTTATTGCTGCAACAATAATAGTAGGGCTATACTTATTTCCAACATTATTTTGTATAACAACAACAGGTCTAACTCCTCCTTGTTCAGAACCAACAACAGGACTAAGGTCAGCAAAGAAAATATCTCCTCTTTTTATTTTCATTATTAACACCTAACAGCTGAGCTGTCCTTTATGATTTATATATTTATATATTTGTATGATTATAGTTATTATAATCTTTTAATTCTACCTATGTCAATTATCAATGCTTTAGATAATTAATTACACTAAGAACTTTATTATCTTTAATATAAATTCTAGGTATTCTCATCGTAATACCACAAATTAAATCATATACTATGGTATTGGCCAAATTGGCAATTTCATAAATCGGTAATTCTCCATATTCATCCTTGCCGTAAAGAAGAACAGAATCTCCAATGTTGATGTCTTCAATATTGGAAACATCTACCATTGTTTGATCCATGCAAACCTTACCTATGATTTTTGCTTTCTGTCCCTTAATTTTTACATAACCTTTATTAGATAGTTGTATAGGATATCCATCAGCATATCCTATTGCAATTGTTGCAATTTTTGTAACCTTATTTGTTTTAAAGGTTCGATTATAACCTATACTTTCGCCTTCTTCAAACACTTTTACGCTTGAAACAGTTGTAAATAAAGATGCAACTGCCTCTAATTTAACTTTATTGGAATACTCCACTGTTTTTGAAGGATAATACCCATAAATTCCTATTCCCGAACGAATCATGTCTAAATAATATCCATGAACTATAGCGCCGGCGTCATTACTTATATGTTTTATTGGAATAGAAATATTTTCTTTTTCAAGAAGTTTTATAAAGTTCATAAATTTTTCATATTGTTTTTTTGTATATGAAAAATCCTCTCCATCAGCATCTGAAAGATGTGAGTAAATACCTTTAATTCTAATATTGGAAAGTTCACTTATTTTCTTAATTTCCTTAATTGTGCTATCTATGTTTTTTTCATCAATTAAATACCCTAATCTACCCATTCCTGTATCTATTTTTATATGGACATCTACAATAGCATCTAATTTTTTCGCTTCTTCATTTATTTTTTTACAATGTTCAAAATTATATGCTGTTACTTCAATTCTATTTTGTACTATTGCTTTAAAAAAATCATCAGCAATATATCCCAAAACTAAAATTGGTAAGAATATATCATTATTTCTTAATTCTAAGGCCTCATTTACATTTGCTACACATAAATAATCCAATCCTATTTTTTCCAGCTCCCTAGCTATTGTAACAGCTCCTAAGCCATATGCATTAGCCTTTACTACTGCACTTATTTTAGAAGGATAACAAATTCTTTTAAGTTCAAAATAATTGTGTTCTAATGCATCTATATTAACTTTTACATAACTTTGATATTTCCCCATTAACTCTTAATCTCCCTAATTAATTTTATTGCATATGGAATTCTTTCTAAAATATCCCTGGCAATAATTCCATCTTCACCTAAATTGTTTTTAGCCAAATCGCCAGCTATTCCATGAATAATTACACCTACTTTAGCAGCTAAATAAGTGTCATATCCTTGACCTGCTAATGATGTAATAATGCCGGTTAAAACATCTCCACTACCAGCTGTCGCCATACCGGAATTGCCATATTTGTTTATATATATTTCTTTTCCATTTGTAATTATAGTTCTATTACCTTTTAAAACAAGCACTATATTGTTTTTTCTAGCAAATTCTAAGGCAACCTCTTCTCTGTTATTATGAATAAAATCAACAGATAATCCAGACAATCTTGACATTTCCATCTCATGAGGAGTAAATATTAATTTTTTATTTTTAGGAAGTTTATCCATATTCTTTGCAACTATATTTAATCCATCGGCATCAATTACTATAGGTTTATTAAATTCCTCTAAAAAAAATCTTATAAAATCATAATTATATTCCTTTCCCATTCCAGGACCAATTCCAAAAGCAGTCAATTTATTAAAGAAATTCTTTTTATCTGATTTTTCTTCTTTATCCATGGCTACTATAATGTTCTCTAATGCTTTAATCTGCATAATATCGGATATAACATTAGGTACTACTGTATATACTAAACCAGACCCTGTTCTTAAAGCCGCCATCGATGATATATGAATTGAACCACACATTCCTTTAGAACCACCAATTAAAGCAATTTTACCATAATCTCCTTTATGGGAATCGTCTCTTCTGCTTTTTAATAACTTTCCAATTTCTAAATCTATTTTCACAGGTCTATAATCTGCTTCTTTTGCAACCGATATAACATAATCCCCATCATGAGAAATTGATACCTCTAAATTTTTATCTACAATTTGTTTGCAGAGTTCTTTAGCCTTATTATATAAAAACAACTCCGGTTTTCCCTTTTCACCATTTAATATTTCAATATCTTTAAATCCTATTTCTCCTATACCAGTTCCTAATGCTTTAGAAACAGCTTCTTTGGCTGAAAATCTTCCGGCTATAGTCTCCAGTTTTCTTTTACCTGTTCTTTTATTTATTAATTCGATTTCATTTCTAGTAAAAACCCTATTATAAAATTTTTCATTATCTAAAAACTTTTCAAATCTACTAATTTTGCTAATATCTATTCCTATAGTCAAATCAATCACTCTTTTATAACTCTATTTGCATATATATATTGTTTATATAGCATATCTTCAAATTCCTCTATATCCAAATCCAGTAAGTCTTCCGGCTTTGAAATATTTTCCAAAAACTTTTCAATATTCTCCTGTAATTTTCTCATATCTTCAATATTAAAATAATTAATATCAAAATCTCTACAATAAAATTCTATAATTATATTTAACAGATCATATTTTAATTTATGTCTATCTCTCTTGCTTAAATTAATATCCTTAACTGCTTTCCCTACTCTATAGCTAATAGTATGAACTATATAATCTACAAATTGTACAAAAACAACACTATCCTCATCTTTAATTAAATCAAATATTATCTTTAAACATAAATTCCATCTAAAATCTTTGTTAATGGAATTTTCCATTACCTTTCCCAATTTCTTATTTAGATTATTTCTATATTTAATATTATCAATTACAATATTCTTTCCAAAAACCATCTTTTTTCTATTAAGTTGATTTATGGTATCAAATAATTCAATAATACTATTATTAAAACTAATATCATCATCTATTTTCAATTTTGCAAATAAAAAATCTACCACCAAATCCGATATTAACCTTAAATCTATTAGTAAGCCAGTCTCATTTTTTAGTTTTAAAATATAGGTATCGTGTACAGATTTAGATAAAATTGATTTTAATTGCGATTTTGTATTTTCAGTTTTTGACTCTTCAATATCCTTTAATCTGTTATATATTGTATTAAGCTGATTATCCACCATTTCTAGATTACTTTTAATAGAATACATTATATTTCTTATAAAATCTTCTGTTATCATATAATTAAAATTTTTGTAAAGTATTCTATGATCAATTTCTCCCCAAAAGACGTTTACCATTGACTTTATCTGTAACTCAAATAATAATTCCTCTTCACCATCAATAAATTTCCCATCAATTTTATATATTTCAAAACCATTCTTTTGATACTGGGGCTGTTCTTCTGACATATTTAAAAATATATTGTCATTAAATTTTGTCTTAAAATACTCTCCATCGCCTTTAATATGAAAGGCTTCCTTTATTCTATTAAATATTATTTCTTCATCGCTATTAAATCTACATTCCAACCTAACGCCTACAATATCATTTAAATAATCTAAAACTTCTCTTGGATGATCTAATTTGTTGAAAAAATTTTGACGTAACATTTTTTCCTTAATGCTATTATCCATTTTAATTCTATAATTTGAATTAAGAAAAAAATCATCATTTTCTAACAATTTATAAAAAAATCTATTAACTTCTTTCGCCACATAATTTATAAAGTCTTTTTTCGTATTTATATAATCTACTGACGAGTCAATAAATTGAAACATATCCAATTTCATAATTTCTCCTAAATTTGTTTAGTTTGTAACAAAAAATCTCTAAGTTTATTATAAAAAACATTGAAGTCATCATTTTCCATACTAATTTTTTCTACTGGACAAAAATCATCTCCTGTACGATTTAATATTTTATCTACTATTTTTTTATACTCTACCTTTATTCCTTTTGACTCTAGTAAATTTAAAGCTCCTTTAGAAATAATATTAGTGAATACTTCAACAGTACTTGCTTCAAAATTCAAAATAAACTTAGCCGCCCCACCACCAATAAATCTATCAGAAATATATATTTTACCTGTTAGTCCTTCATTATATAAGTCATACATGGGAACGATTCCTTTTTTGCTACTTTCAAAAACTATCTGTCCATTTTTAACAACTACCAAACTTCTATTATCTATTATCATTTTTTCTTTAGCTACTTTTAAATTATCCATTTAAACCTCATATTTATTTTTGTGTTTTTTAATATATCATATACTTCTTAATATATTTTATCATAATTAGCGACTATATTTTATTAATATATCTACTTTGGTTTCTAGCATAAAAATAAAAAATATATTACAACAACTTTTCAATAAGTATAGTATAATATTAAATAAAAATAGGAGGAAATATTTATGACTAACATAAAGCCTAATAAAGAAGTAATAGTTGAAGCTATGATAGAAATACCTAAGGGAAGTAGCAATAAATATGAGTTCGATCACGAAAAAAACGTAATAAAATTAGACAGGTGTTTATTTTCACCGATGTTTTACCCTGCTGACTATGGATTTGTTCCTGAAACTCTTTCTGAAGATGGAGATCCTATAGATATTTTAGTTCTTATGAAAAATCCAACTTTTCCTGGATGTATGATAGAATCACGAATAATAGGTATGTTTAAAATGGCTGATGATAAAGGAAACGATGAAAAATTAATCGCTGTTCCTATTCATGACCCAAGATATGATGAAGTGTATTCATTAGGGGATTTAAGTAGTCACACCGAAAGGGAATTTGAACATTTTTTTAAGGAATATAAAAGACTAGAAAATAAAAAAGTTGAAATTGGTGGATGGTACAATGTTGCTGATGCTATAAAGGCTTTGGAAAAATCCAGAGAAGCATATAAAAAAATAAATAATAAATAATATTCTATTTTAAAAATAAAAAACTAAGCATTTTTATAATTTATTTATAAAAGCCTAGTTTTTTTATTTTAAATTAATCTTGTAATTCAAACCAATCATCATATAATTGTTCCTTTAATTGTTCCTTTATGCGAATTTCTTTAAATAGACTTTCCACTTTCTTAGTGTCTGTATAAAGTTCATTATCCGATGCTTGTAAATTTAAATTCTCTATTTCAAACTCTATCTCTTGAATCTTTTTTTCAAGGTCAATAATTTTTTTCTTATTTTGGCTTTTTTCCCTTTCAAGCTCCTTTAATTTCTTTTTTTCCTTTTCTATACTTGTTTTAGATTTTCTCTCTATTTCAAGTTGAATTTTATCCTCATTTATTTTTTCTATATAATAATCGTAATTTCCCAAATAAGTTGTTGCTCCATCATTATTTAAAATAATAATCTTGTCTACTACCTTATTTAAAAAATACCTATCATGTGAAATAATAAAACAGGTTCCATCATATTCCAATAAGGCATTTTCTAAGACTTCTTTTGAATCGATATCTAAATGATTTGTCGGCTCATCCATCAGTAAGAAATTTGAAGTTGATAACATCAATTTTAATAATGATACTCTGGCTTTTTCTCCACCACTTAATTCAGATATTTCTTTAAAAATATCATCACCGATAAACATAAATCTCGCCAGATAATTCCTTATATCATAATGAGTTAAATTAGGATACTCATTCCATATTTCATCTATAATTGTGTTGTTTATATCCAAATTCTGTTGTTCTTGATCAAAGTATCCTATATGAACTTGACTTCCTATATTAATGCTTCCATTATTTATTCCGGATTTTCCAAGAATCATTTTAAATAATGTGGTTTTTCCAATTCCATTTGATCCAATTAATCCTACCTTTTCTCCTTTATAAATATCTATATCCACATTTTCAAATAGAGTTTTATCATCAAAGGATTTGGATAGATCTTCAATTTTCAAAACATCTTTACCACTTTCAACAGCTGGAGTAAATCTTAAGGAAAATTGACTAGAAACATTTTTAGGCTCCTCTAATACTTTCATTTTATCCAATAGTTTTTTTCTAGACTGAGACTGCTTAATTAGTCTTGCACTACCGTAGTTGGAAAACCTTTCAATAATTTCTTGTTGCCTTTTAATTTCTTTTTGCTGATTTTCATAAGCTGCCATTCTGGTTTCCAAATCTTTTTTTCTTTGTACTGTATATGCAGAATAATTTCCCTTATAAATTTCAATCTTTTTATTTTCCAATAAAAAAATCTTGTTAACAACCTTATCTAAAAAATATCTATCATGGGATATTAATAAAATAGAACCATCATAATCTCTTAAGAAATTCTGTAAAAAGTCTATAGCTTCTAAATCTAAATGATTTGTTGGTTCATCTAAAAATAATATATCCGGCTTAGATAGTAATAATTTTGCTAATTGTATTCTAGATTTTTGTCCACCAGAAAAAAATCTAATATTTTTATAAAAATCTTCCTCTTTAAATCCCAACCCTTTTAACATTCCTTGAATTCTGGAATTGTATTCATAACCATCTAATTTTATAAATCTATCTTGTAGTTTTTGATACTGTAATAAGATTTCATCTAAATCATCTTCTTTGCAACTAGACATCTTTTGTTCCAACTGTCTCATTTTATCCTCAAGACCAATTACTTCTTCAAAAACAATTAAACATTCATCATATAGGGTATTATTGGTATTTAAATCAGCTAACTGCTTTAAATATCCTATTTTCAAATCTTTTTGTTTGTATATTTCACCACTATCATAGGATATTTCATTCATTAAAATATTTAATAAGGTTGTTTTACCTGATCCATTTACCCCTATTAATCCAACCTTATCTCCCTTTTGTATATTAAATGTAACATCGGATAAAATTTCCTCAGTTACATAACTTTTAGATATTTCCTTTGCACCTATTAAAATCAAAATAACACCACCTAATCAAAAAAATAGACATTATTTAATGTCTAGTTTTTTGTTCCTGGATAATCTTTTAAGTTATTCATATAATATGTTAAGGTAAATAGACTTTCATCTAAATGAACATTTTCTAATACTACATCTTTTGGTAATTTTAAATCTATTGGAGCAAAATTCCATATTCCCTTAACATTACCTTCTACTAATATATCACATACTTCTTGAGCTGAATCAGCAGGTACAGCTACAACAGCTATATCCACATCTTCTTTTTGTAAAAACTTATTAATATTCTTAATATCATTTACTTTTATTCCACTCATTGTCCTTCCAATAGTATTCTTATCCTTATCAAATAAACCTACTATCTTAAAACCTGAAGCTTCATTAAATCCTCTATATTTATATATAGCCTGTCCAATATTACCCATTCCTACTATTATCGCCTTATAGGATTTATCTATCCCAATAATTTTTTCAATTTCTGATTTTAACTCTTCAACATTATAACCATAACCCTGCTGGCCAAAGCCACCAAAATGATTTAAATCCTGTCTTATTTGAGAAGCTGTTAATCCAGTAATTTTACTAAGTTCCTGTGAAGAAACCCTTATTATTCCCTTATCCGCTATTAATCCTAAATATCTATAATATTTTGGTAATCTTTTTACAACGGCAAGAGAAACACGTGGTTTTTCGCTCATATTCCCCTCCATAATTACTTATTACTGTAATTATAGCAATTATTGATTAATTCATCAATAGGAAATTTTTAACAATATATTTTATATGCAAATCAATATAGGCTAAAATTATGCTTAGCTTTAGTTCTACATATACTAAAAATGATTATTTAATAAATACTAAATTCTATTATTGAAAATATTCTGACATTTCTTTGCTAACATATAGCCAACCTTTCCACCCTAAATGCATAGCATCAAAATAAAAATATTTTTCATATTCATAATCTCTTAAATCAATATATTTAAATCCAAATTTTTCTACTAATTGACTTACCTTATCATAGTATTTATCTCTTTGTTCCTTATTAATACCAGCATAATCATAAAAGTATCCATTAGTAGACTCTATAATAATAAACGGTTTAACACCTAGCTGCTGACATAATTCAAATAATAATTCTAAATCATTAAACTCATCGGATTTCAACAAATCAATTCCCTTATATTTGTTTTCTAAATCCTTTAAATTAGGTTTTAATTCCCTACTATAGTATTTGTCATCTACGAACATATCATTATTAGTAACAGATGCTTTTCCTTGCTTTTCAGCCAATTCTTTTAATTCTTCCCAAGATTTTTCATTTTTCATCTTCTGATTTTTAGATTTATATCTATCAAGTAAAAATGATGACTTATACCCATCTTGTAAATCTAAAAACCATTTTTGAAAATTAAAAAATGGATTAAAAGCTTTTTGAAAAATTTTATGGGAATCATCTAGCTGTGTATAAACCGTAGCATTATGATTAGCTACATTATTAGTCAAATTAAAAACCCTACTAGCTACCTTGTCCTTTAAATTCTCGCTAATATTATTATTTTCCATGAATTTGTAAAATTGTAATTCTGAAAAATTAGAATTAAAACTTGCCTTTTCCACCTTGCTTCTCATAAACCATTGAAGCGAAACTATAACTCCTATATTACTATCTTTATTAACATCTAACGCTCCTAGTTTAATTAGATTTAAAAGACTTTGTACCCTCGGTTTACCAGAGATTATAATGTTTTTATTACTGGTATTGTTTGGAAATAAATTAACAGGATTTTGATCAACTTTTATTCTTAAATCAGAAGAACCTAAAAGTAAGATATCTTCCTTTTCCAATCCTTGTTTTAGTATCTGTATTCCTTTATCTCTAGTTTCATTAGAATATAAATGCATTACTTTAGGGCTATAATTGTTTTCTATATTTTTAATAGCATATTTGTAATATATAAACAATATAAAAATAGCAATGAAAAGTGAAATTAATGCTAAGACCATTCTTTTTAACAACTTATTCATATATCATTCCATTCCTTCTTAAATTGAATTTTGATACTCTTAAAATTCTAAAGATTATTATAGCACAGTATTTGTAGTATACTATTACAAAATAATTACAATAATCTTAAGAAAACATAAAAAAACTAAGGATAAATAAATTATCAATCTTATTTATCCTTAGTTTTTATTTATTCCACAAATATTCAATTACTTCTATACTATCTCTAGTTATTTTATGGGTATTAATTTCTGATTCTATTTTTCCTTCCTTAATACAATTAATAAACTCTTCAATTTCATAATACATTAACGGAATATTTTGTGAATTTTCATAAAACTCATAATCCCCATTACGATATTTTATTTCAAATTTACTAGGTAAGGAAATTTTATTAATTGATAAAACTCCTTCCTCACCGATAATTTCGGATTCACTGTAGCTGTTGAAAATTTTGCTATACATAATAATCGCTTGAAATTCATCATATTCCAATATACCTGTTCCAAATCCAATTGCATTTGTTATTAATCTTTTATTACTTCCCATAACAGAATTAGGTTTTCCAAAAAGATGAACTATAGGTTCTATAGTATAGATTCCTATATCGGTTAAAGCTCCATTACCCAGTTCAGGTTTAAATGCATTTTCTATTACACCTTTTTTCAAATTATCGTATCTGGAAGAATATTGATTAAACTGAAAAACTACTCTACGAATTTTTCCTAATTTATGTAAATTATTTTTAATTTCTTTAAACGTTGGTGTAACAGTAGAAATCATAGCTTCCATAAACATTTTATTATTTTCTTTTGCTACCTTTATAATTCTATCTATAGACTCTACTGTCGTTGTTGCTACTTTCTCACATAGTACATGTATTCCCGCCTTTAAAGCTTTAATTGATTGTTCCTCATGTAAACCTATGGGACTAGCTATATAAACAGCGTCTATGTCGGATTTAAACATTTCATCTAAATCATCATAAAAATATTTTGCACCATGTTCCTTTCCAAAAGTCTCAGCTTTTTTTAGATCCCTTGAATACATAGCTGTAAACTCAAAATCAGGATTTAGTTTTGCAGCTGCTAAAAAATCTTTAACAATAAAATTAGACCCAATAATACCAAATCTCATAATAACTCCTTTATATATTTGAAATATAATTTAAATATATATATTTCAAAATTATTTTCATTAACTATATTATAGAACTATTTGTAAAATATAATCAACTTTTATCCTACTTAACTATCTCTTAAATATTTAACACCACAAAGAATAACTATAATTAATGCTGTGAAACTTAATATATTATAACCTACCAAAAAAACCTGTATTAAATTATTTATTAAATTTAGTAAAATTACATCCATATAATCACTTCCTTTAAATATAGAATATTAAATTACTTTGTAGATATTATACCCAAATATAAAAAACTATGAAGTATTTTATAGAAATTATAAATTATTTCTTATTTTTCTTAAATTAATTACCTAAGTAACTAGCAAAAAAATTTTATAAGTTAAAATAATAATTGGAAAATATATTGAAAACAATAAAAAGGGAGATGAATTTATGTTTATTGTAAATGATTTTGAACCTAAGAAAATATTTAATATGGATTTATGTAAAAAAATTGAATTACTGGAAAATGATAATTTATATTCCCTTATAATTTACTTTTTAGATGGAACAACCGAGACTATAGCAGAATCAAATAATGAAAAAGAAATAAGTAAAAAATTCGATAAAATCGTTTCAGCTTCCGGTGATTTATTATCTACAAGAACTATAAGATTTTCCAAATAGTACATTTACCAAAATTAAAAGGTTCTATAATTTATGGTGTTGGTGAAGAAAAAAGAAAATCTTCTCCAGCACCATTTTTTTATAAAAAAAGAGACATAACAACCATTTTTCCGATACAATAAATTCACTACAAAATACCAATCGGAGGTCATTATGTCTACTAGTAATTATATCTTAGATTTCTTAGGAATAAAAGATAAGAATATTAAATTTATTAAATTCAGCAATAATATGAGAAAGAACAATGTAATATATAAAGTTATAGACGCTAAACTTTCTTATACTCCTAATATTTGTCCAATTTGTGGGAATATGGACAAGAATGCAATTATTAAGCACGGAAATAAAATATCAAATATTAAACTTCTTCCACTAAATGGAGATCCTACTATTTTAAAATTAAGAAAACAAAGATTTTTTTGTAAAGAATGTTCTCACACTTTTACAGCAAAAACCAATATTGTAGAGAAAAATTGTTTTATTTCAAATAGGGTAAAATTACATATAACTGAAAATCTAACTATGAAAATAAGTCAAAAGGATATTGCTAGGTTAAATTACGTATCTTCTAATACCGTTAGTCGTTCTTTAGAGGCTAATTATAAGGCTTTTAGAGTTAACAAGTCATATCTGCCTGAAACTTTGTGTTTTGATGAATTCAAATCCACTAAAGATGCTAAGGGCAGTATGAGCTTTATCTTTTGTAATGGTGATAGGAAGAATTTTAATATTATGGATATTGTTGAAAATCGTACTCTCCCTTATTTAACTAAATATTTTAGAAAGTTTACCTGTAAAGCTAGAGCAAATGTTAAATATATTTGTATAGATATATATAAACCTTATATGTCATTAATTAAGGATGTTTTTCCTAATGCTCAAATAGTTTTAGATAAGTTTCATATTGTAAATCTTATTGGCAGAGCTTTGTTAAAAACAAGGATTGAAATAATGAAAAACTTTTACTTCCTCTATTGAATATAAAAGACTAAAAAGATATTGGAAGCTAATTCAAAAGGATTCTTCTAAACTTGATATAATCCACTTTAGTAAATGGACACATTTTAATAAGTGGAAAAGCACATCTGATGTAGTAAATGAAACTATTGCTGTTGATGATAATTTAAAGAAAACATATGAAGTTTATCAAATTCTTTTATCTGATATTAGATGTGAAAATTCTAAAGGATTAAGGGAACATTTAACTTTATTTAAGGACACAGTAAGTGAACAAATGAAAGTAGCTATAAACACTTTGTTAGAATATTTTGAATATGTGAAAAACACCTTAAGTACGGACATTACAAATGGACCCTTGGAAGGTACTAATAATCTTATTAAAAGTATAAAAAGAATAGTTTTTGGATATAGGTCATTTTATAATTTTAGAAATAGGGTTTTTATAATTAAAAATTTAATGAAGCCAATAGAAAATTATCAGGCAGCTATATAGCTGCCTGATATAAAAGTAGTTTGTTATTTTATTGTATACCAACACCATTTGACAAAGAACCAATTAAAAAGGCTATAACCTAGTAATTATAATAGGTATAGCCCTTTATGTTCTTATTCGAATTCTATTGTTCCCGGTGGTTTTTGTGTTATATCATAAAGAACTCTATTTACCTGTGGCACTTCACTTGTAATTCTTTTTGAAACTCTTTTTAAAAATTCCATATCAAACGGATACCAATCTGCAGTAACTGCATCTTCAGAATTAACTGCTCTTAAGAAAATAGTTCTAGAATAAGTTCTTTCTCCATCTTTAACACCTGTTACACTAAAATCAGGCATAGCAGCAAAATACTGCCAAATTTTCGTATCTAAGCCAGCTTTAGCAACTTCATCCCTGTATATATAATCGGCATCTCGTAAAATATCAAGTTTTTCTTTAGTAATTTCTCCTAGTACCCTTACACCTAGACCTGGTCCTGGAAATGGCTGCCTATTTACCATTACATCCGGCATTCCAAGTTCCCTACCTACTTGCCTAACTTCTTCTTTATATAAAGTTTTTAAAGGCTCTACAAGTTCAAAATTTACATCTTCAGGTAATCCACCAACATTATGATGACTTTTAACTAGTCCCTTACCATCTTTACCACTTTCTGCAATGTCTGGATATATTGTACCTTGTACTAAATAATCATATCCTGATAATTTTGCTTGTTCTTCTTCAAAAACTCTTATAAATTCCTCACCTATAATTTTTCTTTTTTGTTCAGGATCGGAAACTCCTTTTAATTTTTCAAGAAATCTATCTTCTGCATCTACAGTTATTAAGTTTATATGGTATTTACCTCTAAACATTTCTTCTACTTCTTCACGTTCACCCTTACGTAGTAAACCATGATCTACAAAAACACAAGTCAGTCTGTCACCTATGGCTTTATGGACTAAAACTGCACATACTGATGAATCAACTCCACCTGATAATGCACAAATAGCTTTTCCATTGCCAATTTGTTCTTGTATTTCTTTAACACTTTTTTCTACAAATTCTTTCATAGTCCCTCCTAAACAAATTTTATACATTTTAAATTATAACATAAATTATAATTTATATTATTAGAGAATCAATAATAGAGTTATCTTCTATATTAATTAAATCAATAGTCTTATTATTGATAATTGCACAGGAACTTGTTCCATCTTTTGGAATTGTTGTGCTACCTGGATTGATTACAATAATATTATCGATTTTTTTTAATACTTTTACATGGGTGTGGCCAGATACTACAATATTAGCATTAAATTCCCTTGCTTTTTCAATTCTTTTTTCTTCTGTTTCCTCATATCCATGAATTGCAAATATAGTATATTTACCAAAATTAAAAACCCTGGATTTGCTTTTTAAATCTTTTTTAATAACCATTTCATCTACATCACTATCACAGTTACCTCTAATATAATAAATATTTTCCAATTTAGATAAATATGTTGCTAAATCCCTGGGATTATAATTTTTAGGTAAATCATTTCTTGGTCCATGATATAGAACATCACCACAATGAATAATATATTCACAGTCTTGTAGTATTTTTAATACTTTTTTAGTTTGAACAATATCACCATGTGTATCACTCAATATACCAATTTTCATCTATTTCTCCTCTTTAATCTTTCTTTACTTAACTATTATATTAGATAATCCTGTAATTATGCAATAAAAAATCTATAGACTTTATAAAAAAATAAAATTTATAACTTTCTTCTATCTTACCGATAAATTTTAATCTATTATGGTTCTATAATTTCTGATATTGATAAAGGAAAATCAAAAACTTCTCCAAATTATTTTTTATAAAAAAAGAAACACTCTAAACAGCTTTTATCTAAGCTTTTAAAGTGTTTTCTTTTGGTGACCCATCAGGGGCTCGAACCCTGGACAACCTGATTAAGAGTCAGGTGCTCTACCAACTGAGCTAATGAGTCATATATTTAATAATTATGTAGTTTATAAAAATTGGTGACCCATCCACGCTTTGAGCATGGGACCTCCTGATTAAGAGTCAGGTGCTCTACATCTGAGCTAATGGGTCACATATAAACATCCTATAAAAAGGATAAAACATAGTATAAACTATGTCAAGTTTTTAAATAAAAAAAAGACAATCATAAGTCTTTTTGGTGCCCGGAGCCGGAATCGAACCAGCGACACGAGGATTTTCAGTCCTCTGCTCTACCGACTGAGCTATCCGGGCTAATTTATTTGCTTTTAAATAAAATATTTCTTGGCAATGCCAAGAAATATTAATATTGGTGGGCCTTCAGGGACTCGAACCCCGGACCTACCGGTTATGAGCCGGGCGCTCTAACCAACTGAGCTAAAGGCCCCAATAACTGGCGGAGAAAGAGGGATTTGAACCCTCGCATCCCGTTAAGGATCTACTCCCTTAGCAGGGGAGCCTCTTCAGCCACTTGAGTATTTCTCCTAATCCAATCTAAAAAAAATTGGCGGAGAGGGTGGGATTCGAACCCACGTGGGCGTGAACCCAAACGGTTTTCAAGACCGCCTCGTTATGACCACTTCGATACCTCTCCTTGATGGTGACCCATCCGCGACTCGAACGCGGGACACCCTGATTAAAAGTCAGGTGCTCTGCCGACTGAGCTAATGGGTCATATAAAACTGGCTGGGGTGACAGGACTCGAACCTGTGAAATGCTAGAGTCAAAGTCTAGTGCCTTACCGACTTGGCTACACCCCATTATGGCGCACCTAAGAGGATTCGAACCTCTGGCGCACGGATTAGAAGTCCGTTGCTCTATCCAGCTGAGCTATAGGTGCATACTGGAGCGGGTGAAGGGAATCGAACCCTCGCAACCAGCTTGGAAGGCTGGGGCTCTACCACTGAGCTACACCCGCGCAAAATCTCTAAGCAACTATTTTAGTATACCAATTCGGTTTTATTTTGTCAACCCTTTTTCAATTTGTTTTTATTGGTGGAGGAGAGCGGATTCGAACCACTGAAAGCGTAGCTAACGGATTTACAGTCCGTCCCCTTTAGCCAACTCGGGAACTCCTCCATGTTTAAAAAATGGAGCTGATGAGAGGACTTGAACCCCCAACCTACTGATTACAAGTCAGTTGCTCTACCAATTGAGCTACATCAGCAAATGGCGACCTGGATCGGACTCGAACCGACGACCTCCAGCGTGACAGGCTGGCATTCTAACCAACTGAACTACCAGGCCATATATGGTGGGCGGTACAGGGCTCGAACCTGTGACCCCCTGCTTGTAAGGCAGATGCTCTCCCAGCTGAGCTAACCGCCCATATATGGTGACCCTACCGGGATTCGAACCCGGGATACCGCCGTGAAAGGGCGATGTCTTAACCGCTTGACCATAGGGCCTTATGTGACTAATTTAGTATAACTTATTTTTTTTTACTTGTCAAATTTTTTATTATTTAATTTGCAACAAGCTATACTGTTTTGACGACAAAAATAATTATATGATAATTCCAAATAAAATGCAACAACAATAATATAAATTCCTTTTTATATTATATAATATTTTCACTTTTTATATTTTATTTCTACAAAATATTTTAGAATTGTACATATATGATCTAAAAACATATCAAAATCTTTTATGAAATTATAGCTAAATAATTAAAGTCCCTATAATGAAAAAACTATCGATTGATGAACTAAACAACATATATATATATATATATGTGAAGATATTTACGATTTAGAAAAAGCTAAAGATTATCTTTGTAAGGGAATTTATCTATATTATAATGAATTTTTAAGAGTGTTTACTTCCCCTATTGTTGATAATGGATTTTATATAGCGGACTTAAAAATAAAAAATATAACAAATAAAAAAGACAGGAGTTCTCCCCTGTCTTAGTTAATTTACTTTATATTGTCAGCTTTTCTCCATTCAGCATTTTGTACTTCTCGTTCAGTTTTAAACCATCTTTCACCTGCTGATGTATTTATTTGTGTACTATTATATGAACCTTTATTAGGAATATGATATATTTTTTCGCCTTTAGCATTAATATTTCCTTTTATTAATCCTCTTCCATTTGAATCTACATACAATTTATCTAAATCTGTAGAGGAATTATTATCTGTATGAGTATTTGGTTTCTCAGTATTCGTTTCAAAGGCTGATACTCCATCTGCCCATATTCCTTTTTAGCAGCTTATGCTTCACTATCTTCTTATATTTCTTTTTAAAATTATCAGATCCTATTAATCCTACTTCTTCTTGGTCAAAACATACTTTATCTCTATCTGTTTCAGGTAAATCCTCCATTATCCAAAGTAATGTAGCTACTCCAGACGTATTGTCATTTACAGTATGCTTATTAGCTATTCCATATGTCATTTGAATAAGAAATGCTATAAGTATTATGTCTGGAATAAACATAGCCCAATAATTCCCTGTTAAATTAACTAAAAACTTAGTTGATAAAAACATGAAAGCAACTATAAATACAACTACATATAGTTGACTAATGATAAAACCTATCCAGTTTTGTCCCATAAACATTGATAAAAAAATTAGGCTGAGTATCGTAATGAGCAGTTAAAATCACTTTTGAATTTTCTACATCACTCTTATCAGATTTCTACCTTTTTTGCTACACTCATCTATTTTTAATTCATAATCTAGCTCTTCAGATTTGCTGCTTAACCATTCTATGAATTCTGTTTTCTGTTTATAAATTCTTCTTACTTGATATTTATCTTTAAGTTCTTGTATATTTTTCGTCATACATACTCCAATATTAATTTTAATAATCTCCTTTAATTATAGTGTACTTCACGTAATAAAAAAGTACAAGAAATGAAGTGACCTAGATAATTGGGAAAAAAATCATAACATTTTATTAATAATATATTATGTATATATAGCTTGTTCACATCCTATATCCATAACATGTTTTATATAATTAGACATAAAAATAAGTCAGATTTTACTCTGCCTTATTTTCCTCTATTTCTATTGTATACTTTCTCCGTTCCTCTTCACACTTGGTTTAAAATAACCATTTAGCTTAAAATTGGCGTATAAAGCGATATTTAGTGAAAGAGGTATTAGCATATGGCTACTTTAAGCCATTTACATAAAAAAAGAGGTATAAATTAATCCACCTTTGTTTTTTCTAGTTTTTTTATTTATTCTTCATCTTTTTCATTATCTGCAAAAATCTTATTTATAACAATAAATCCTACAGTGAAAAAACCGACTGATAGTATCATATTAACAATACCATTTTTTACATAGTTATCAATAATTTCTTCAACCTTGAACGTTATTATAAAAAACAATATTACAGCTATTATTTTAAATATTGTCTTATATTTCATTTAACACCACCATAATAATTCAACTGAACATGAATGAAATAAGTCTTAATGATTTCTTTTTCTACATTGAGCATTCGCTTGTGAATGATAAGGTCCATATTTATCACAATTTTCTTTTGGTTTTTTTGGTTTCCCTACTGTTTTAGGTAAGTGATTTAATATTCCTTTCCCTAATGCTGCCACTGTCAAAATTCCTACAATACCCATTAAAGTTCCTTTTCCAGCAATTAGTAATATCTTAGAAGCAGCCGCTTTCCAAGCTTTTTTACAATCAAAGCTTGAATTGTTTTAGCTGCTGCTTTATTAGCACTCGTTAAACCCAATTCTTTTTTCATACAATTCCAATCGCCTGCCCTATACATGCTTTTTAAAGTATATTCTTCTTTGGCTTTATTAATATAATATTCTAATTCTTTAACTTCATCAGTATTTCCATAATGTTCTTTTATTAAATCCATATTGAAATCAACTATAGCACCATCTTTGTCAAAAATAGCAGCTTTTTCGTATAAAAACTCTAATTTTTCAGCTACTTCATCTACTAACTTCTCATCGATTTGTTCTTCTTGTGTTGAACTAATAGATATTTCATTACTGTTATTAACATCATTGGAAGCACTAGCAATAACTGGGGTTATACTTGATAAAATCATAGTTGTTAATAGTAACATAGATATTATTTTTTTCATTTTCATTTCATCTCTTTTCGTTATATTTTTATCATTCGCTTGAGCTTTTCTAATATAACATTTTATTTTTAATTTTAACATTACAAAATCCTAACATTTATTAACAACTAACTATACCCTTAACCACTTATAAGTTAAATAATTAATTATTTATTTATTGATTGGTTATTTACATAAAAAAATATGTGGAAATTAATCCACCTTATCTTCTTTAATATCTATTCCAAGTTTTATAGGTTCTGCTTCTATCATGTAATTTTTGTTTTCTCTTAAAGTATTTTCAATCACATTGGTTAAATATACTTCTGTATTTCCTCTTATATCGTTTAAAATATCTATGGTATCTTTACCTAATTGTCCTTGTATTTCATTAAAGGCGTTATTAAATACTTTACCTGCATTTTCTTTGTTCCATCTACCATCTTTCTTTAATTCATCTACAACTGTTTGAATATATTTTCCTGTTGTATTTACAACTACATCTTTCACCTTGTTAATAACTTCCTCATTGGTTTTTAGTACTGCTTGAACCTTATCGTTCTTGATTTTCTTAACAGTGTCAATTACAAATGTAATACCCATAGCGACTATAGCTACTGCAGCTAAAGTTATTGTTCCACCAAATATTTCAAATAAATTTATATCCATTATCATTCTCCTTTATGCTACTTTTTGTTTTTTAATAAATTCCGTTACTTTTTCTTATGTTTCTTCTCTATCTTTACCTGCTAATGTAATATCTGCTGAATGTGATGTTCCTCCACCTATATGGATAGGCTACACTAAATAGAAAAGTTTTATACCAAACATGATAGAATCTAAATAATACAAACAAGGAGCGAAATCATGAGCGGTAAAGGTAAGAGATATGATAGTGCAATTTATAAAAAGAAATTAAAAGATAATGTGTGTCTGTTTTATCGGTGTTAGAGAACATAGATAATTCTCCAGAGTCTGTAATATTAGAATCCGTACTTGAAGGAATGAGTGAATATTTTTCTAAAAACTTATCTCGTGAAGTTAAAAAAGGTCAAAATGAAAATGCATTAAAATGTAAGTTTAACGGAGGAACTCCCCCGCTAGGTTATGATATTAATGAAGATAATGAATATGTAATAAACGAATATGAATCATTAGCAGTTCGTCTAATATTTGGAATGTATCTTAATGGTTATGGTGACATAATAAAATAACTAAACAAAAGAGGACATTTAACTAAAAGAGGAAACTGTTTTGGCAAAAATAGTATATATGAAATTTTAGGAAACGAAAAATATACAGGAACTTATGTTTTCAACAAACATCCTTGGAAAATAAATGGAAAACAAAATAGAAGAGTGAAACATAATGAAAAAGATATAATTAGAATTAAGGGCGGTATACCTGCTATTATATATGAGGAGGATTTTACAAGAGTGCAATAAATTAGAATGGCTAATAAAATAAAAGGGTCTAATAAAGCAGACCATATATATTTATTAAGCGGAATAATGTATTGTGGAGTATGTGGTAGCAAAATGTCTGGTCTACAAAGGCATTATCATAGAAAAGACGGGAAAGTTATCACTAGATACTATATTTTGTACTGATAAAAAGAATAAGAGTTCTAAGTGCACTTTAAGGTCAATTAGAGCTGAATCGTTAGAAGAAGATATAATTAATATATTTTCAGAGACTTTATTTACAGAAAATAACATAGATAGAGTTTTAAATAGCATGAAAAAATATCTTAATAAAAATAATAATACAGATATAAATAAATTAAAAAAAAATTATTTAAAACCAATGCTGAGATAGAAAACTTAATCAACGCTATTTCTAGTGGAATAAATAGTTCTACAATGGTTGATAGAATTAATGAGTTGGAAAAGAAAGAACAAGCTCTTAAAACTCAAATTAGTACCGCAGAGATAAAAATAAATGCAAAATATTCCGATGATGAAATAAAAGAGTTTTTAATGAAGCACAAAAGATTTGAAGATTTCTCAAGACAGGATAAGAAAAAGATTTTACAATTATTTATAAATAAAATTGTTGTTTATCCTGAAAATGTAGAAATCCACCTAAATCTTATTGACTTAGATGGATTTAAACTACATAATAATGGCAGGGACAAGAGGATTTGAACCCCTGACATCCGGTTTTGGAGACCGACGTTCTACCACTGAACTATGCCCCTTAATAATACTTTATTAGTATAGTATATTATTTTTTTTATGTCAACTATATTTCATATTTAAAATTATAACTTAGGAAAAGCACCAAAGTGCTTTCCCTAGTTATTATTACATATATCCCATTCCGCCTGGCATTCCACCACCAGCTGCTGCCACTGGGTCTTCTTCTGTTACATCTGCTACAGCTGCTTCTGTAGTTAATAACATAGCTGCAACTGATGAAGCATTTTGTAATGCTGATCTTGTTACTTTTGTAGGGTCAACAATACCTGCTTCAATCATATTTACATACTCTTCTTTATAAGCATCAAAGCCCATTCCTTTTTCTGATGCCTTTACTTTTTCTACTATTACAGAACCTTCTAAGCCTGCATTAATAGCTATTTGTTTTAATGGTTCTTCTAAAGCTTTTAAAATAATATTAACGCCTGTTTTTTCATCACTTTCAACTGTATCTAATAATGTTTCTATTTTATCAAGTACATTTATATATGCTGTACCACCACCAGAAACTATACCTTCTTCAACTGCTGCTCTAGTAGCTGCTAAAGCATCTTCTAAACGTAATTTTCTTTCTTTTAATTCTGTTTCTGTTGCAGCTCCTACTTGAATTACAGCAACTCCACCAGATAATTTTGCCAAACGTTCTTGAAGTTTTTCAGTATCAAATTCTGATTCTGTATTTTCAATTTGTTTTTTAATTTGTGAAACTCTATCTTTTATAGCTGAATCTTCACCAGCTCCGTCAACTATTACTGTATTTTCTTTTGAAACATTAACTTTTCTAGCAGATCCTAACATATCGATAGTTACATCTGAAAGTTCATAACCTAAATCTTCACTAATTACTTCAGTATTTGTTAAAATTGCTATATCAGCTAGCATTTCTTTTCTTCTATCGCCAAAACCAGGAGCCTTTACTGCTACACAATTAAATGTACCTCTTAATTTATTTATAACTAAGGTTGTCATAGCTTCGCCTTCTACATCATCTGCTATGATTAATAAAGGTTTACTTGCCTTAACTACTTCTTCTAAAACAGGAAGAATGTCTTGAATATTTGTAATTTTTTTATCGGTAACTAAAATTAATGGATCTTCTAATTCTGCTTCCATTTTATCTGTATCAGTTACCATGTAAGGTGAAACATATCCTCTGTCAAATTGCATACCTTCTACAACTTCTAATGTAGTTCCCATGCTTTTTGATTCTTCTACTGTTATAACTCCATCTTTTCCAACTTTTTCCATAGCTTCTGCTATCATTTGTCCAACTTGGTCATCTGCAGCGGATATTGCACCTACTTGAGCAATGGACTCACTAGTTTCAACCGGAATTGAAATATTTTTTATTTCTTCTACTGCTTTATCAACAGCTTTTTTTATACCTTTTTGTAAAACCATTGGATTTGCACCGGCTGCTAAATTCTTAATACCTTCTCTAATAATAGCTTGAGCTAATAAAGTTGCAGTTGTTGTACCATCACCGGCAACATCATTTGTTTTTGTAGCTACTTCTTTAACTAATTGAGCTCCCATATTTTCGTATGGATCTTCTAATTCTACTTCCCTAGCAATAGTAACCCCATCATTTGTAATTAGCGGTGATCCAAATTGTTTGTCTAATACAACATTTCTTCCCTTTGGACCTAATGTAACTTTCACTGTATCAGATAATTTATTAACACCATCAATTAAACCATTTCTAGCGTCAACACCAAATTTAATTTCTTTAGCCATTTATATTCTCCTCCTTATTTACTCAACAATTGCAAGAACGTCTTCTAACTTTACTATTATATATTCTTCGTCATCTAATTTTACTTCTGTTCCTGAATATTTTGAATAAATTACTTTATCTCCAACATTAATTTTTATATTATTTTCATTATTTTCAATAGCTTTAGAAACAGCTACAACTTCAGCTACTTGTGGTTTTTCTTTAGCTGAACTAGGCAAAACGATGCCTGAACTTGTTTTTTCTTCAACTTCTACCATTTTAACTACTATTCTCTCACCTATTGGTTTAAGTATCATTTAAAAAGCCTCCTTAAATTATTAGTTATCGTATTAGCACTCGTTATTATTGACTGCTAATAATTACTATTATATAATAACCCATTTGAAAAATTTTTTCAAGTATTTTTACTTTATATTGAATAAATATTTGATGACTAAATAGAATAGTGTTATCATTTATTAACAAGCAGTAACTATGTTTCAAATTTAAATTTCAGAAAGGATAAAAAATGAAGGACAGTACAAAAATTGAAATTGCAAATGCCATAACCCATGGAATAGGTGTTATTCTAGGAATAATATTTCTATTATTGTTGGTTATCCCTAGTGCAAAAGAAGGAAATACTTTAAAAGTAACAGCCTTTTCCATTTATGGTGCTTGCTTTATAACCATGTTTTTAAGTAGCACTATTTACCATTCTATTACAAATGAGAAAGCAAAAAAAATTTTGAGAGTTTTAGATCACTCCTCGATATATCTTTTTATAGCAGGTACATATGTTCCAATTATTCTTTTGGTTTTAGAAGGACCTTTAAGAATAATTTTACTAGTTCTAATTTCGATTTTAGCACTTACCGGAATATTTTATAAAATTTTCACTTATGGAAAATATGATAAATATAAAAGATTATCTACTATTTTATATATAGCTATGGGGTGGATTGCTGTATTCTTTATTAAACCTATTATTAATTCAACTTCACCTATGTTTTTCTTTTGGATTCTCTTAGGTGGATTATTGTATAGCGGTGGTACTTATTTCTATAAAAGCGACTCAAAATATGCTCATGTTATTTGGCATTTATTTGTTTTAGCTGCTGCTATTACTCAATTTATTGCAATTTATTTCTATTTATTATAGTTTTTTTTTAATTTATTGTATTGCAGTGGACTTCTCCCAATCTAAACTTCATTTTTCTTGGAAAGTCCTTGCATTTTCTACTATTAAAGTTATTTCAAATAAACAAAAAGACTAATCTTTTTTTGATTAGTCTTTTATAAATTCTTCCAAATCATCTTCATATATTATTTGTACACCTAGTTCTTGTGCTTTTGTAAGCTTACTTCCCGGGTCCGTCCCAACTATAACAAAATCTGTATTTTTAGAAACTGAAGAGCCTGTTTTCGCACCTTTTTCTTTAAATATTTTCTCTAGATCCTTTCTTTTATATTTTTCAAAGGAACCGGTAATTACTATTCTTTTTTCATTGAATTTTTCACTTGATACAATAGATTTTTCTTTTGGATTTTCAATTTTTATTCCCTTTGATAATAAACTTCTTATTCCATTTACTATTTCTTCATCATGAAAAAATTCTACAATTGCCTCTGCAGTAATTTCACCTATATCATCAACCTCTGTTAATTCTTCTACAGTTGCTTTTGATAGATTTGAAAATTCTTTAAATTTTTTAGCTAAATCTTCGCTAGTCTTTATTCCTACATTAGGTATTCCAATAGCATATATGAAATTTTCCAATTTTACATCTTTGCTTTTTTCAATAGCTGTAAGTAAATTATTTGTTTTCTTTTCTTTGAAACCTGGAATTTTTAAAAGATTATCTGCTGTTAAATCATATATTTGAGAAATTTGTCTAACATTTAAAATATCCAACATCTTCTCTATGGTTTTTTCACTTAAACCATCGATGTTCATCGCATCTCTTGAAGCAAAATGAACAAGTCTACTAACTAATTGAGGTTCGCAACTCATAGAGTTTGGACAGAATATATGAACTCCGTCTTTTATTAAATCCGTATGACAATAAGGGCATTTTGTAGGTAATTCAATAGGAGTAGTTTCCCTGCCGTCATCTATAACTCCTAATATTTCCGGTATAACATCATTTGAACGTCTAATAAGCACCCTTGAATTTAATTCTACTTTTTTTCTCAATATATCATCATAATTATTTAAGGTCGCTCTTTGAACTGTTACATCACCAATTTCTACTGGTTCCAGTATTGCTGATGGAGTAACTTTTCCAGTTCTTCCTACATTCCAAACTACATCTTTTAAGATTGTACTAACTTCTTCAGGTGCAAATTTATATGCTATTGCCCATCTTGGAAATTTATTAGTATATCCTAATACTTCTCTGGTTTTTAAATCGTTTATTTTTATAACGGCACCGTCTGTTAATATGTCAATGGTTTTTCTGTATTCATCTATATAGTTAATTGTTTCTTCTATTTCTTCTAAATTTTTTGCTATTCTAAAAAATTTATTAACTTTAAATTTATTTTCTTTTATAAAGTCAACCATTTCTAATTGACTTGAAAATTCTTTTCCTTCAATGTATCCAATATTGTAAAAAAATGCTGTTAAGTGTCTTTTTTCAGTTTCTTTTGGATTTAAATTTCTTAAAGCACCTGCTGCTGCATTTCGTGCATTTTTTAATTGTATTTCATTGTTTTTATTATAATTATCAAGTTCGGACAAGGGCATTAACCCTTCTCCCTGTACTTCCATAAGCCCTTTAAAGTCTATTTCTAAAGGAACTGATCTAATAGTTTTAACTTGAGGTAAAATCTCCTCTCCTACAGTTCCATTGCCCCTAGTAGCTGCCATTTGAAGTTTTCCGTTATTATAAGTTAAATTAATTGTTAGACCATCAAACTTTAACTCTATAATATATTTTAATTCCGGTAGTTTATCCTCATTTATGGCGTTATAATTACTTACCATTTTCTCACATCTAACTACCCAATCGTTCAATTCACCAAAAGTTTGAGCTTTATCTAGACTATATAGGGGATTTATATGATTATGCTTTACAAATCCTTCTAAAAGCACCTCCCCTACTCTTTGAGTAGGAGAAGTGTCTTTTACATACCCTGTTTCTTTTTCTAATGCTACTAATTCGTCATATAATTCATCATATTCACTATCTGAAACAATAGGTTCATCTAAAGTGTAATAATGATAATTAAGTTCTGTAACTCTTTTTATTAATTCTTCTATTCTAGATATTTTATCCATTATAAAATCTCCAAAGGTGCTAAATTTTTATTTAATCTTTTTATACCCTTTCCGTCAAAAGAAATTACTAGTTCATCTCCATCACTTTTTTCTGTTATGGACACTATTGTACCAATGCCAAAAGATTTGTGTTTTACCTTCTGTCCCATTTTTAAGTCAATTCCTTCTAAGGTCTTCTTAGTTTGTTTTGGCTTTTTGTAAAATGGCTCTCTTAAATCATCAGCCATACTTTCAACAGATGAAGAATAACTCTCTCTAAAATTAGTATCAACTATAACCTTTGGTTTTTCTTCAAAAATATTATCTTTCATTTCATCAATAAACCTCGATTCCTCCTTAATTATAGTTTTTCCAAACACCCTTCTTGAACTGGAGCTTGTAATAAACAATTTTTCCTCTGCCCTAGTAACTGCAACATAACATAATCTTCTTTCCTCTTCAAGTCCATCTCTTTCATAAATAGATCTTTCACTAGGAAATAACCCTTCTTCCATACCAGTTAGAAAAACAATTTTATATTCCAGTCCCTTTGCAGCATGGACCGTCATTAAACTTACACCCTTTCCTTCTTCATCGGTTTTGTCTACATCGGACAATAAACTGACTGAAGCCAAATAATCCTCTAGGGAAGGAGCTTCTGCATTTTTTTCATAATCCATAATAGCAGTAATAAATGAGCCTAGGTTTTCTATTCTGGTTTTATCCTCTCGTAATTTTGATGCCTTTAGCATACTTAAATATTCAGACTTTTCTAAAACCAATTCTACAAATTCTGAAACAGAATAATTGTTTATTTGTTCTTTCAAGTTTTCCATCATAAATAAAAAAGACCTTAATTTTGCAGCTGTACCTTGTGCAACCATGTGAAGTATGTCTCTTTTAATTAATTCATATATGGAAATTCCAAGATTGCTGGCTTCTGTCTCCAACTTTCCAATTGTAGCGTCCCCAATTCCTCTTTTTGGATAATTTATAATTCTTTTTAAGGAAATATTATCATCCTGGTTAATTATAATTTTTAAATAGGCTATTAAATCTTTTATTTCTTTTCTATCGTAGAATTTTAGTCCACCAACTACATGGTAGTTTATACCTTCTCTTAATAATGTTTCCTCAAAAATACGAGATTGAGAATTTGTTCTATATAAAATAGCCATGTCTTCAAATTTATAATGATTATATTTTAAATGTTCAATCCAATTTGTAACAACAATTGCCTCTTCTAAGTCCGAACCTACTCTTTTATATATTACATCTTCACCTTCATCGTTTTCGGTCCATAAATCCTTGTCTTTTCTTTCTTCATTATTTTTAATTACAGAATTTGCAACTTTTAAAATCTTCTTTGTTGACCTATAATTTTGTTCAAGCAAAATAATTTTTGCATCTGTAAAGTCTTTTTCAAAGTTTAAAATATTTGTAATATCCGCTCCACGCCATCCATAAATAGATTGGTCACCATCGCCTACTACGCAAATATTGTTATTGTTTTTTGTTAAAAAACGAATTAGATTATATTGACTTTTATTTGTATCTTGGTATTCATCAACAAAAACATATTTAAACCTACCTGAATATTTTTTTGCAATATCCGGGCAAGTTTCAAATAATTCTAAAGTTTTTAAAATCAAATCATCAAAATCTAAAGAATTGTATAGTTTTGTTTTTTTCCCATATTCTTCAAATATTTCACCAAATACTTTAAGTTGAGGATTGTCCTTGTATATATTATCTAAGTATTCCCTACCTTCTCCAATATTTTTCGTATTACTTAATACCGATAAAAAGGCGTTAATTGGAAATTCTTTAACATCTAAGTTTTTTTCTCTTAAAATTTCCTTAACTAATGAAATTTGGTCTGCCCTGTCGTAAATTGTAAAATTGGATGTATATCCTATATGGGTTATTTCTCTTCTTAATATTCTTGTACAAATGGAATGAAAGGTTCCAATCCACATATCCGATACATCATATCCTAATAAGTTTTCAACTCTATTTTTCATTTCCGATGCTGCTTTATTAGTAAAGGTAATTGCTAATATTTCATATTTATTGCAAAGTCCTTGTTCTAAAATATATGCAATTCTAGTAGTCAAAACTTTTGTTTTTCCACTACCGGCTCCTGCTAGTACCAATAAAGGTCCTTCTGTATTTATAACAGCTTCTCTCTGTTTTGTATTTAAATTATCTAATAAATTCATTACTACTCCCATTTTTAATCAAAAAAATAAGGCCTAAAAAGGCTTATTTTCAAAATATATTAGCAAAAATCTCGCTTCTTTCTATTTATTATTATACCATATATCGATTTTAAAATAATAGAATATAAGAAAAAAAGAGGTAATTTTATAACCTCTTATTGTAATACTGTAAAGTATAATATAACTAAAATACCTAAAGCTATTCTATACCAACCGAATATTTTAAAATCATGTTTTTTAACATAGCTTATTAAAAATTTAATAGTTGCTATTGATACTATAAATGATACTAATGAAGCTACTAAAAGTAAGGTAATTTCAAATCCTGTAAATGCAAATCCAAATTTTAATAATTTAATAAAACTTGCACCAAACATAACCGGAATTGCTAAGAAGAAGGTAAATTCCGCTGCTATTGTTCTAGATAATCCAATGGAAATACCACCAAGAATTGTTGCACCAGACCTAGATACGCCCGGAAATATTCCCGCTATCATTTGAAAAACACCTATTATTATTGCAGCCTTGTATGTAATATCATTAATAGAATTAATTTTAGCAGTTTTTTCTGTATTTCTGTTTTCAACTAATATAAATAATACACCTACTATTATTAATGCTAAAGCTATTGGAATAGGTTTATGAAATAATTCCTCAAATTTATCATCAAATGGAATAATTAAGGCTGCCGGTAAACAAGCAATGACAATTTTTATCCACATTATAATTTTATTTTTATTAACTAGAATCTTTCCTTCCTTTTTTCTAAAGGGAAAAATCTTATTCCAATATATTACTACTACAGCTAAAATTGCTCCTAATTGTATTACTACTGTAAACATGGACATAAATTGTTCTGAAACATTCATCTTTAAAAACTCATCGACTAGAATTATATGTCCTGTTGAACTAATTGGTAACCACTCTGTAATACCTTCTACAATACCAAGTATAATTGCTTTTAAAATTTCTATCATATTTCACCTCTCATACATTTTTACATTATACAACAAAAAGAGCCTTTTGGCTCTTTTTTTTCTAAAAATCTGCTGCTTTAACTTCAGCCCAAATTTCACTATATACAGAATTTATATCCCTTGGATTTTTAAATATCTCCAATTTCCCTAAAGTTGATAGGTCTGGATATGCTACTTGACTGTTTTGTATTTCTTCATCCAATAATTTTACTGCCTCTGTATTCGGTGAAGAATATCCTATATATTCAGCAATTTTTGCTGCATTTTTCGGTTCTAATATATAGTTAATAAATTTCTCTGCATTTTTTACATTTTTAGCATTTTTCGGAATTGCCATAGCATCAAACCATAAATTTGTGCCTTCTTTCGGCACCACATATTTTAAATCCGGATTTTCCGACATAGCATCCATAGCATCACCGGAATAAGCCGGCGCTAAAGCAGCTTCATTATTAACCATTTGTCCCTTCATCTCATCTACTAAATAAGCTCTTACAATTGGTTTTTGCTTAATTAAATCCTTCTTTGCAATTTCTAATTCCTTAAGATTTCTACTATTCATAGAAAACCCATTTTTTATTAAAGCTATTCCTATTGAGTCCCTAGTAGAATCCATCATTATTATTTTATGTGCATATTTTTTATTCCATAATATTTCCCAAGAATCAACCTTATCATCAACTAATTTTTCATTATAGAGAATTCCTACTGTTCCCCAAAAATAAGGTATAGAATACTTTTGTTCCGGATCATACTCCATATTTAAATATTCTTTGCCAATATTTTTAATATTTGGTATATTGGCCATATTTATAGGTTGAATCATATCTTCTTCTATTAATCTTTCAACCATGTAATCAGAAGGAAAAATCAAATCATAAGTTGAACCGCCTTCTTTTATTTTCATATACATATCTTCATTTTGGGTAAATTGCTCGTAAATTACCTTTATACCCGTATCCTCTTCAAAGGATTTTAATACAGATTCATCAATATATTCTCCCCAGTTGTAGACATAGACCTTTTCCCCTTTTATCGTTTTATTATTACAACCGGACAATAAAAAAACAGATAGTATTAGTATAATTAGAATTTTTATATTTTTCAAAGAACACCTCCTATAAATTTTTTTCATCTTCAGGGTCTTTTGAAGTTTTATATACTATAAATAAAAGTATTAAAATTGCTAAAAACATTAAAGTTGATAAGGCATTAATTGCAGGATTGATTCCCCTTCTCGCCATTGAATATACCGTTACGGAAAGCGTATTAAAGCCATTTCCCGTAGTAAAATACGATACAACAAAATCATCTAAGGATAAGGTAAAGGCAAGAACCGCTCCTGAAATAATGCCGGTTTTAATTTCCGGAATTATTATTTTTCTAAAAGTATAAAAGGGAGTTGCTCCTAAGTCCATTGCAGCTTCCGGTAAAGATTTACTCATTTGTTTTAATTTAGGTAATATAGTTAAAACAACATAGGGTGTTGTAAACATTATATGGGACAATAAAACGGTTATAAATCCATTTTCCATTGAAACCAATCTAAATAAAACCATAACAGATACTGCTGTAACAATATCGGGATTTAACACAGGAATATAATTTACATTTAATACTAGGGATTTCTTCCAATTTTTCATATAGTATATTCCTATTGCTGCCATAGTACCTAAGGCAGTGGCTACTAATGTTGCTAATATTGCTATTATTATAGTATTGGAAAAGGAAGATAATATTTCCTCATTTTTAAATAATTCTTCATACCATTTTAATGTAAAGCCACTCCAGGTAGTTTTTAATTTAGAATTATTAAAAGAAAAAATCATTAGGAAAATTATTGGTGCATATAGAAATAAAAAAACTAAAAATATATAAAGATTCTTTAATTTTTTTACCATAATCCACCTCCTGTTTTTTCTTCACTACTATCGAATTTATTGGTAATCATCATAATTATTAAAATTATAGCCATTAGTACCATACTAATTGCTGAACCATAATTCCAGTCCCCTACTACTCTAAATTGATTTTCTATAACATTACCAATTAAGTTTATTTTATTACCACCTAGTAGAGCTGAAATCTCAAATGTTGATATTGCCGGAATAAATACCATTGTAATTCCGGTTATTACTCCCGGTAAACTCATAGGAAAAATAATTTTCCAAAATGTTTGCATCTGTGTTGCTCCTAAATCTGCAGACGCTTCTAATAGTGAATTGTCAATTTTTTCAATTACAGTATAAATCGGCAAAATCATAAAGGGTAAGAAATTATAAACCATTCCAACAATAATAGCTCCCTTGGTATAAATTAAATTTAAGGGCTCCATTCCAAATAAACCTAAAAAATTATTTATAATTCCATTTGTAGCTAAAATATTCATCCAAGCATAGGTTCTTAATAAGAAATTCATCCACATAGGCAAAATAACAAGTAAAATCATAATAGATCTTTTTCTTAAAGATAATTTTGAAATCCAATATGCCATAGGATATCCAATTATTAAACATACTATTGTACATACAAAGGCAATTTTTATTGAATTATAAAAAACTCTTAAATTGATTGATTTGAAAAATTTTATAAAATTATCTAAGGTAAAACCTGCTATTTCACCGGATTTTAATGCATAATATAAAACCATAATTATTGGAATAATAATAAATATAGAAATCCAAATAATATATGGATAGGCTAATTTTCTAAATCTCATTTACATTACCTTCCTCATTATATGAATATTTTCCGGAGTAATTATCATACCTATTTTATCTCCTACATTTTTAGATAATGTTGACTGTACCAAATATTTAAATCCATCTACATCTATATTCATTTCATAATGAACACCTTTAAATACAATAGATTCAACAACACCAACTAACATTCCCCTATCTTCCGGAACTAATTCAATATCTTCAGGTCTAACAACTACATCAACTTTTTCATTTTTATTAAAACCACTATCTACACATTTAAATTCATAATCTGAAAATGTTACTAGATAATCCTTATTCATTATTCCATCAATTATATTACTCTCTCCAATAAAGTCTGCAACAAAAGCATTTTCCGGTTCGTTATAAATATCTATTGGACTACCGATTTGCTGAATTATCCCCTTATTTAAAACAACAATTTTATCACTCATACTTAGGGCTTCCTCTTGATCATGAGTTACATATATAAATGTAATACCGATTCTCTGTTGGATATTTTTTAATTCAACTTGCATATCCTGTCTTAATTTTAAATCTAAGGCACCTAAAGGTTCATCTAATAGTAAAACTTTAGGTTCATTTACTAAAGCTCTGGCTATAGCAACTCTTTGTTGCTGTCCACCACTTAAGGCCTCTATATTTCTTTTTTCAAATCCTGATAAATTCACTAACCTTAACATTTCAGAGACTTTCTTGTCTATTTCCTTTTTATGCATTTTTCTTATTTTTAATCCAAAAGCAATATTTTCATAAACATTCATATTTGGAAATAAAGCATATTTTTGAAAAACAGTATTTATATTTCTCTCATAGGGAGGTATATTACTAATATTTTTTCCTTCAAAAATCACTTCTCCACTATCCGGTGTTGTAAATCCTGCTATAATTCTTAAAGTAGTTGTCTTGCCACAGCCACTAGGACCTAATAAGGTTAAAAACTCCCCTTGTTTTATATTCAAATTTAAATTATCTAATATTAAATCATCATCAAATTTCTTTGAAATATTTTTTAACTCAATAGTATTATTCATAATACCTCCTAAAAATTTGGTGGATTTGTAATCCAAATCAATTTTGCTTTCTTTTTATTATCGTTAACAATAACCCTTGTTTTATCAGCTTTTGTATAAAAACATTCCCCTTCTTTTACAATATATTCCTTATTGTTTAATAAAAGTTTTATCTGTCCTTCCAAAACATAGCCGAACTCCTCTCCTTCATTAGGAGAATAAGTCTTACTTTTACCCTTTGGCTCTATTTCTAAAATTATTGGTTCCATATTATTCTTTTGTGCGTTTGGAACCACCCATTTAATTAAACTTAAATTTTCATCATCTATATTTTCAATATAATCATCCTTTGAAAATACAATTTGTTCTTCTACTTCCTCTTTAAAAAACTCTGACATATTAGTGCCTAAAGCTTCCAATATTACAAAAAGAGAATCTACTGAAGGTGAAGTTAAATCCCTTTCTACTTGAGATATAAAACCCTTCGTTAACTCCGCCCTTTCTGCTAATTCCTCTTGGGTTAAATTTAGTAAAACTCTTCTATTTTTTATTTTTTCTCCAATTTCCATAACAACCCCACCTTAATACATTAAACAATTTGTATAATTTATTAAATTACAAGAATATTATAGCAATAAAAGAATTTTTTGCAACAGTTTTTTAAATTTATTACTTAATATATTAAACTTCCCTATAAGAAAAAAATATTACAAATAAGAAGACTTTTCTTATTTGTAATATTTTTTCAATTTGGAATTTTTTGACCTTCTTCTAGTTTTAGGACTAACACTATTGGCAAGGTCTTGAACATATTTTACAACTTGCTCTTTTTTATCTATTTTCCCATAGAAAGTTTCAAAAAACCTTATAAGGTCAAATTTTAATTGTTCTTTTTGTTTTTCATTGTATGTCCAAATGTTATCTATATTCAAATAAATATCTGTAAGTCTTTCAATATATTTATCATTAACTTTTGAAATCCTAGTAATATTTTTTATAAATACCTGGGAGGTTTTAAAATATTCATCATTAATATGAGAGAAGTATTCCTCTGCTATTTCTTCAAAAAGATTATTTTCATCAACGGAAATTAAATTTGCTATTAATGTTGAACCTATATTTCTATGGTTATAATCCCTACTTTTTATTAAAGAATAAAAATTCTTCCAATACTTATAAAATAATTTCGGATTTTCTAAACTAGCCTTATTTAATATTTCATAACAATCCAAAATAATTTTAATATCCGAACTACCTAACAGTTCCTTTACAATCCTATCCCTTAATTTTTCATCCTCTTGTACTTCTTTTACAAAATTTTCTAAATTATAATCATCTTTTTTAAATTCATCAATTATTTCTATCATATTCTATCCTTTAATTCTCGTTTTCAAACTATAATAATTAAAATTTTAATAAAACAATATTAAAAGGCAAATATATTTAAAATATACTTGCCTAAACCTTTAAAAACTTCTTCCGGCTCCTCCACCACCAGATGAGCCTCCTCCTCCGGAGAATCCTCCACCGGAACCTCTGCCACCAGAGCCTCCAAATCCTCCAAATCCACCGTAATAACCACCACGGTAGTATCTTCTTCTACTTCCACCACTAGGACCATTAAAATTATTGCTACCAAATATAGAGCTAATAACTATTATTACAATAATTATTCCAATAATCTTGCCTACAGAAAAATTATCTTCTGAGGTTTTTTCCAAGTCTTCTACATAGTCTGAGTAATTTCCTTCTATTTCAATATTATATTCCTGTATTACCTGGGAAACAACTGCATTAAATCCTTCTTTAAGGCCTTCATCAAAGGAAGATTTATCGTCTCTGTCAAAATGTGAAAGCATATATTCATCTATTATACGACCAACTTTCGCATCATTTAATATTCCTTCTAAACCATATCCCACTTCTATTCTAACTTGGTATTTATCATCTAAGGGTTCATAAGCCAGTAAAATTAATACTCCATTATTTTCTTCCTTGTCACCTATACCAAATTTTCTATACATCTGTAATGCATAGTCTTCACTAGGCGTTCCCTCTAAATCATCTATAGTAGCCACTACTATTTGCGCTTTAGTCTTTCCTTCAATTTCTATATTTGTATTCATTATATGTTTTTTAGTACTATCAGAAATAACCTTCATTTCATCATATACATAAAAATCACTAGTAGGATTGGGAATAGCAAAAGATACATTGCTAATAAAAATAGTTAATAGTGTTACTAATAGAACTAATTTCTTTTTCATAAAAAATCCTAGTCGAAATTAACTTCCGGTGCGTCTTGAGCTGATTCTGGAGCTTCAAAATATTCAGCCTTTTCAAAACCCATTATTCCGGCTATTAATGATGTAGGAAATCTTCTTACTTTGGCATTATATGTTTTTACGACAGCATTGTAGTCTTTTCTTGCTACAGCTATTCTATTTTCCGTTCCAGCTAACTCGTCTTGTAAACCAAGAAAATTTTGATTAGCCTTTAAATCCGGATAAGCCTCAACTGCTATATTAATTGCTCTAGTTAAATTTTCATTAGCCTGTGCTAATTCTTCCGGTGAATTCGCCTTATCAATTCCTGCTCTTGCTTCAGTAATATTTGTTAGAGTCTCTTCCTCATGAGTGGCATAGCCTTTAACTGTATTAACTAAACTCGGTATTAAATCGGCCCTTCTTTGAACCGCCGTTTGAACATCTGCATAGGAATTATTTACATTTTCATCTAAGCTTACTAAATTATTATATGGTCCAATAAACATTAACCCTATTCCTGCAATTATAACCAAAATAATAATTATCGGTGCTAAAAATTTCTTTTTCATCGTTTTTCTCCTTATTCTTCTATTTTAAATATTTCCATATTTTCTATTGCTTCATCTACTAATTTATCTACATCTAAATTCTTTTCACTTGCTTGTATATCTCTTAATCTAGGTTTTGTTACAGGCCTTCTTGGTAAAAATACCGTACAACAATCTTCAAAAGGTAAAATGGAAGTTTCATAGGTTCCTATTTCTCTGGATATTTCTATTATTTCCGTTTTGTCCATTGCAATTAACGGTCTTAGTATCGGCATTTCCACAGCTTGATTAATTACTGAAACCCCTTGAATTGTCTGGCTTGCAACTTGACCTAGACTTTCACCTGTAATTAAGGCGTCATATTCATATTTTTGTGATAATTTTTCACCTATTCTCATCATAAACCTACGAGAAAGAATAGTCATTTCCCTTTCCCTACATTTTTCATTAATCTCTTTTTGAATTGGTAATAAATTAATACTGTACATGGTAATTTTACCTGTATAATAAGATAACAGTTTTGCTAAATCCTTTACTTTTTCTACAGATCTATCTGAAGTAAAAGGATAGCTATGAAAATGTAATGCTGAAATTTCTACTCCTCTTTTAGCAAGTAAAAAACCTGCAACAGGGCTATCTATTCCTCCAGATAAAAGTAAAAGACCTCTTCCAGAACTTCCTATAGGCAAACCTCCCCAGCCTTTAGTTCTGTCTGAATAAATATATACATTTTGTTTTACATCAACATATATCTTAAAGTCCGGATTGTGAACATCTACTTTTAATAAATCTCCAAATTGTTTTAAAACTGCCCCTCCTAATTTAGGATTTAACTCCGGCGATTTAAGTTTAAAACTCTTATCGACTCTATTTACTTCTACTTTAAAGGTAGATTTCTCTGTAATGTTTTTTTCTTTTACAAATTCTACAATCCCTTTTTCCATTTCCTCAATGTCTTTTTCAACTTTTAAACAAGGGCTAATATAGATTATTCCAAAAACTTTTTTTATTGACTTTATCATTTCCGGAAAATCATCTTTATTTGCTTTAACATAAAGTTTACCCTGTTCTTTATAATGTTTCTCAACATTAAATTCCTTTATAGAATTTAATACTTTCTTTACTGCCCTGTCTTCAAAAACTTTTCTATTATTTCCCTTTAAGGTCAATTCTCCAAAACTAACTGATATATACCAGTTCATTAATTCCTCCTAATAACACTTCTAATTTCTTTAATATATTTTACCAAACTATTATAAAAAACATCAATTTCTTCAATAGTAGTATATTTTGAAAAAGATATTCTTATTGTACCATCTTCATAGCCCTTAGGTAAATTAATAGCTTCAATTACTCTGCTTTTTTTGTTTTTTCCACAGGCAGAACCTGTTGAAATATATATTTCTTCCATTTCCAAATAATGTAATAAAACTTCTGCTCTAATATCTTTAAAAGATACACTTAAAATATAAGGACTTGAATTTTCTAAAGTTGAATTTATAATAGTATCTTCAATATTTAATAATTTCTCCATTAAATATTTTTTAATATTATAAACTTTTTTAAAATTATTCTCTATATTTTCATATGCTATTTTAGACATTTCCCCTAAAGCAACTATTCCAGGCATATTTTCAGTGCCTGGAGAAATATTTCTCTCCTGTCCACCGCCAAATAATATTGGTTTAACTTTTACATTCTCCCTAATATAAATAGCTCCTATCCCCTTAGGTCCATGTATCTTATGTCCACTTATTGTGTATAGGTCAATTTTGCATTTGTTAATATCTATAGGAATTTTCCCAAATCCCTGAATTCCATCAACATGAAAAATTGTATTTTTGTTTTTTCTTTTAATTATTTCACCAATTTTTTCTAAATCCTGTATAGTCCCTAATTCATTATTAACATGCATAATTGAAACTAATTTAGTATTTTCATTAACTGCATTTTCTAAATCATCTAAATTTATAAATCCATTAGAATTAACTTTTAATATTATTACTTTTCTTTCACTAATTTCATGATAAGGATTGAAAACTGAAGAATGTTCTATTTCACTAGTAATATATTCATCGTTTTTATTTCCTGAATAATTTCCTAAAATAGCTATATTATTACTTTCGGTTCCGGAAGAAGTAAAATAAACTTCCTTTTCTTTTACACCTAATGAGTCTGCTAAAAATTTCCTAGCATTGTTTAAGATTTTTTCTGCCTTATGACCAAAATCATATAAAGCAGAAGGATTTCCAAAGTTATTTTTCATTACATCTATCATTTTTTCTATTGCACTATCATCAACTTTTGTAGTTGCTGCATTATCTAAATATATCATAACTACCTCTTTGTATTCTATTATATTCTATTTTTTTAATGTTATAATAACTATATGTATTATACTACTAAAATAAAACTTATGGAGGTTTATATGAAAAAGAAAAAAATATTATCGTTACTTTTACTATCAACTATTTTAGTTAATACTTTTACTATCTCGTATGCAACTGAGCTAGAAACAAAGGATGAAACTTTTCCAACATATGAGGAAGAGACTTCTGATACTATAGAAAAAGAGGATGTAGAACCAACAAATATAAAAGATACAACTCCTACTAATAGTAATGAAAACTTAAGTACAGGTGAAGGTCTATATGGCTCAAATGTAGATAATTCCATTGACGAAGGTTCGGTTTTAGAGGACTTTTTAGACTCTGATACCATTATAAAAAGAATTTCCGGAAACACTAGAATAGAAACAGCTATATCTGTAAGTAAATTTCAAAATATTCAAGCTGACAAAGTAATAATAGCCGATGCTAGAAAATACGCAGATGCTTTAAGTGGTTCCAGTTTAACCTTTGGAGAATATCCTATACTTTTAGTTGATAGAGTAATTAATAGTTCTATTATAAATGAAATTATAAGATTAAAGGCTAAGGAAATTATTATTTTAGGTGGAGAAAATTCAATTAGCTCAAATGTTGAAAGTCAATTAAATAATATAGCAAATGTAGAAAAAGTAACCCGTATTTCCGGAGCTGATAGATTTGATACTTCTGTTCAAATAAGTAAAAAGACTGTTAATAACAATTTAATAGTAGCTTCCGGTGAATCTTTCCCAGATGCCTTATCGGCTTCTATTTTAGCTATAAACAAGGCTGACCTAGTACTTACTAACAAAAATAAAATTCCAAATAGTCTTGCCTATTCACTTCAAGAATTTACTGGAGATAGTATAAGTTTAGTAGGTGGAGTTTCAACTATTAATAACGATGTATTAAACAACATTAAAAATACTACAAATTTAAATTCTATTAATCGAATATCTGGTTCTAATAGATTTGATACAAGTACAAAAGTTGCATCTAGCGTTGTAAATAATGGTACTGTAATAATAGCTTCCGGCGAATCTTTCCCTGATGCCTTATCAGCTTCAACGTTGGCACAAAAAATTAATGCACCAATACTATTAGTAGAAAAATATGTAATGGATAATTCTGTTATTAACTATATAAAAAATAATAATATTATAAAGGCAATAGTACTAGGTGGTAGTAACACTATTTCTGAAAATACCATGAATAATATTGAAAGACTTATTACAGGACAAGATGTAGTAAATAATACAAAACCTATAAGCCTTGGAGAATATGTTGTAATTAATAGTGAACAAAACACCTATATTTCTCCGGATTTAAATTCTAAAGTAGTTGGAAAATTTACTAATAAACTAATTTTAAAAGTCTTAGACCAAAATGATACTTGGGCTAAAGTAAATTATGATACAACTACCGGCTGGGTAGAGAAAAAATATCTTTCAAATTACTCACCGCTTAATTTTGGAAAAGTAGTTAATGATGTTCCCTATATAAGTCAATTAAAACCAGTTTACGCACCAAATGGTTGTGAACCAACCTCTCTTTTAATGGGACTACAGGGTAAGGGTTATACAGATATCGGGTTAAGAGCATTTTTAGACAATATGCCAAAACACTCAAGTAATCCACAAAAAGGATATGTTGGAATACCTTATAATTCTGTATCTGACAAATTCCAAACAATAGATCCTGAACCTTTGGCTAATTATGGAAAGAAATATGGAAATGTAGTTAATATTCAAGGAGCATCTATTAACGATATTATCCGAGAAATTCAAAATGGTAATACAGTTGTAGCCTATGTTACATTGTTTTGGAATAATCCAACCTATAAAACATTGCCTATTGAAGGGAAAAATGCTAGAAGAATTTGGAACAACCATGTTGTTTTGATTACAGGCTATGACCCTAAAGCCGATTCATTTTATATAGCAGATCCCTACAATCATGAAAAAGCCGGTGCCAATAGAAGTAAATCATTTTATTATTGGAAAAATCGCAGTATTGTAGAAAAATTATATAATTATAGAAAGTTTGCAGTAGTAATAAGATAATGAAATATAAGACAGAATTTACAAATAGTTTAAAAAAAGATCAACTTGTTCTCTCAGTCAATTCAACAGGAATTAATAGAAAAAAGAACAAAATATTTTTAATTAATTTAATTACAGATAAAAATCAAATTATTCAATATTTTATTGATGAAAATTCTAAAGATGACTTAAAAGAGTTTGTTAATATTATAGGTAATAAAAAATTAATTACCTTTAATGGTGAGTCCTTTGACATACCATTTTTAAAAGAGTTGTTAAAGAATAATTCTTTAGATTTAATAGATTATAGTAATTTTGATATTTATTTGTTTTTAAAAAAATATAATTTTAACCCACAAAAAAATTATAGCATAAAAAATGTATATACAAATTTATGCAATAAAGATTATAAGTTAGGAAATATTAAAGATAATATAAAGTTATATAAAAATTATTTAGAAAATAAAGATTCTAAATCTTTGGAAAAGCTACTATATGAAGGTAGATTATCTGTAATCTACAGATACGAAATATTAAATTCTTTAATGGATAATTTAAAAAATGATGAAATTTATTTTAATATTTATGATTTAAACTTTAAAGTAGCGCCCTATAATTTCAAAATAAATAAAAATATTTTAAATGTTTCTTTGTATAATTTACAAGAAAATACTTTTGAACTGGAATTTAATTCTAAATATTATTCAATTAGTAATGGTGAAAATTTATTAAATTTGAAATTTAAAGTTCTTACCGGTTTAATTGACTCTGAAACAGATGCTACATGTGTAATTTATCCGGATAATTTTAATATAAAAAATATATATCCTAATATTAAAGAAAATCTTATACCGATATTTGTAGATGGAAAATATAATCTAAATCTTATTAAAAATATTGTAATTGACAGTTTAAAAAATATAAAAAACTATGCATAAAAGCATAGTTTTTATATTTTTATTCATTCATTAAGCCTAATCTATCAAATATATAGAATAGCAAACTTAAAATTACCGCTACTAGTGAGGACAATACCATACCGGATAATTGTATTCCTGCAAAATTAATTTGTAAACCACTTAAGCCTGTAACAAATACTACTGAAGTTAATATTAAATTTTTAGATTTACTATAATCAACTTTTTCATCTACTAGTAACCTTATTCCTGAAGAACCTATCATACCATATAATAAGAATGTTACTCCACCTATAACATCTCCCGGAATTGTTTGAATCAATGCAGATAATGGTCCTATAAATGCCATTAATATAGATATAACTGCAGCACCGGCTATAACATAAACAGAATACACTCCTGTAACTGCCATTACCCCAATATTTTCCCCATAAGTTGTAGTAGGAACTCCTCCTACCATTCCAGACACTGCCGTTGAAAAATTATCAGCAAATATACTTCTATGAAGTCCCGGATCTTTTATTAAGTTTCTACCAATTATATTACTAGTAACAACTTGATGGCTAATATGTTCCGATGTAATAACTAAAATAACAGGTAACATCGTTAAAATTGCCTTCATATCAAAAGCAGGTAGTCTAAATGTTGGTAGAGTGAATAGTTTCGCCTCTAAAACAGGTGTAAAATCAACTAATCCTAAGGCAAAAGCTACTAAGTAACCTACTATTATAGCTATTAGAATTGGAATAGTTGCTAAGAATTTTTTAAATACAACCGAACCAATTACAGCTACTAACAAGGTTACTAAAAATACAACTATATGTTCTGTAGATGCATTTTCAGTCATAATTTCTGCACCAATCTGTCCACCTTTTACTGTGGCTCCTGCCAGTTCAAAACCTATTAAGGAAACTACTGCTCCCATTGCAGCTGGAGGCAGAACAACATTAATCCAATCCGTTCCAAACTTATAAATAATTAAAGCTAATAAACAACCTAAAATTCCAATAGCAACAAAAGCCCCTTGAGCATATTCTGCTCCCATTGAACTCATTATTATTCCGGCTGGTCCTAAAAAAGCAAAACTTGAACCTAAATAAGCTGGAGCTTTCTTTTTAGTAATAAAAATAAACATCAAGGTACCTATACCATTCATTAATAAAACAATAGCCGGGTCGAATTTTAAAACAATAGGAACTAATACAGACGCACCAAACATAGCAAATGTATGTTGTATACTTAGTGGTACTAACATCCCAAATGGCACTTTTTCATCTACATGAATAATTCTCTTTGACATATTTCCTCCTTTAAATATTATTTAACCTTTACCATTTTACAATGTAACATTGATTTTTACAAGTTGCTAATTTGACTTTCCATTTATGTAATGATAAAATTATTGTAATAATTACAAAGGGTGATAATATGGATACGGATAACTTAAAAAATATGTTAATTGAAGCGGATATTAGGCCTACTTTTCAAAGGTTAAAAATCTTAGAATATCTTAATTTAAATCATACACATCCTACTGTTGACGAAATATATATTAATTTATGCCCTATTATACCGACACTTTCTAAAACAACGGTATACAATACTTTAAAATCATTTGTTAAGGCAAATATTGTAGATGAAATAAAAATAGAGAATACGGAAATTAGATATGATATTATAACAGAACCTCATGGCCATTTTAAATGTAAAAAATGTGGTACAATTTATAATTTCCATTTTCCATATAATTTAGTTGATTCTGAAGATTTAAAAGATTTTGAAATAGATAGTAAAAATATATATTTAAGCGGTACTTGTCCAAAATGTCAAGATGCTGACATATAGTTAAAAACCCCAACTGTTAATTAGGGTTCTATAATTTATGGTGTTGGTGAAGAAAAATGAAAATCTTCTCCAGCACCATTTTTTTATAAAAAAAGAGACATAACAACCATTTTTCCGATACAATAAATTCACTACAAAATACCAATCGGAGGTCATTATGTCTACAAGTAATTATATCTTAGATTTCTTAGGAATAAAAGATAAGAATATTAAATTTATTAAATTCAGCAATAACATGAGAAAGAACAATGTAACATATAAAGTTATAGACGCTAAACTTTCTTATACTCCTAATGTTTGTCCAATTTGTGGAAATATGGACAAGAATGCAATTATTAAGCACGGAAATAAAATATCAAATATTAAACTTCTTCCACTAAATGGAGATCCTACTATTTTAAAATTAAGAAAACAAAGATTTTTTTGTAAAGAATGTTCTCATACTTTTACAGCAAAAACCAATATTGTAGAGAAAAATTGTTTTATTTCAAATAGGGTAAAATTACATATAACTGAAAATCTAACTATGAAAATAAGTCAAAAGGATATTGCTAGGTTAAATTACGTATCTTCTAATACTGTTAGTCGTTCTTTAGAGGCTAATTATAAGGCTTTTAGAGTTAACAAGTCATATCTGCCTGAAACTTTGTGTTTTGATGAATTCAAATCCACTAAAGATGCTAAGGGCAGTATGAGCTTTATCTTTTGTAATGGTGATAGGAAGAATTTTAATATTATAGATATTGTTGAAAATCGTACTCTCCCTTATTTAACTAAATATTTTAGAAAGTTTACCTATAAAGCAAGAGCAAATGTGAAATATATTTGTATAGATATATATAAACCTTATATGTCATTAATTAAGGATGTTTTTCCTAATGCTCAAATAGTTTTAGATAAGTTTCATATTGTAAATCTTATTGGCAGGGCTTTGTTAAAAACAAGGATTGAAATAATGAAAAACTTTAGTACTTCCTCTATTGAATATAAAAGACTAAAAAGATATTGGAAGCTAATTCAAAAGGATTCTTCTAAACTTGATATAATCCACTTTAGTAAATGGACACATTTTAATAAGTGGAAAAGCACATCTGATGTAGTAAATGAAACTATAGCCGTTGATGATAATTTAAAGAAAACATATGAGGTTTATCAAATTCTTTTATCTGATATTAGATGTGAAAATTCTAAAAGATTAAGGGAACATTTAACTTTATTTAAGGATACAGTAAGTGAACAAATGGAAGTAGCTATAAACACCTTGTTAAAATATTTTGAATATGTGAAAAACACTTTAAGTACGAACATTACAAATGGACCCTTGGAAGGTACTAATAATCTTATTAAAAGTATAAAAAGAATAGTTTTTGGATATAGGTCATTTTATAATTTTAGAAATAGAGTTTTTATAATTAAAAATTTAATGAAGCCAATAAAGAATTATCAGGCAACTATATAGCTGCCTGATATAAAAGTAGTTTGTTATTTTATTGTATACCAACACCATTTGACAAAGAACCTTAATTAGCAGTTGGGGTTTAATTTATAGATAATATTTTTTATTTATAGTTAAATCATCATTTAGTTCTAATACTAAAGGTTCTCCTGTTGGTATTTCCAACTTCATAATTTCTTCATCTGAAATTCCTTCAATATGTTTTACTAAAGCTCTTAATGAGTTTCCATGAGCAGCCACTAAAATTGTTTTATTATCTAATACTAAAGGTGCTATTTGATCTTCCCAGAAAGGTATTACCCTTTCCAAGGTAACTTTTAAATTTTCTCCAAGTGGAACTGTTCCCTTTGGCAAATTTGCATATTTTCTATCAAATACCTGTTCTTCACTATTTAATAGCGGTGGAAGCACATCATAGGACCTTCTCCATTGATGAACTTTTTCATCACCATATTTTTCTGCTGTTTCTTTTTTATTTAATCCTTGTAATGCACCATAATGTCTTTCATTTAATCTCCAAGATTTAATTTCGGGAATCCATAACTGGTTAGATTCTTCCAATACAATATGACAGGTTTTAATGGCTCTTTTCAATACAGAAGTAAAGGCTAAATCAAATTCAAGTCCAGCTTCTTTAATTTTTTTACCTGCATTTTCTGCCTGGTTATAACCTTCCTCACTTAAATCCACATCTACCCAACCGGTAAATTTATTTTCCAAATTCCATTCACTTTGGCCATGTCTAACGAAAACTATTTTTTTCATAATATCTGCTCCTTAATAAGATTATATTATTTAAATAGGTATTTATTTCTTTAATACCCCACTTCTATTTAATATTTTCAAAAATAAATAAGTGATTAATACATCTATTGGATATTTCCCAATTTTAGTTATATATACCATTTTTGTCAATAATAAATTTTTTGAATATAAAATATAAATCCAAGTAGGCGTCATTATAAAAGAAACTAAGATTAATTGTATAAAGAAAGCAACCATTATCCTTTTAATATCCACTTGTTTTTTATAAAAAAATACTCCATATATAAAGCCTTCAACCATAGCATTTAAAGTAAATCCAGGGAAAAATATCCCTTTAGGAAATAACATTGCCCCTATAATATCACCTATTCCTCCTACTATTGCAGCAGGCATAGGTCCATATAAATAACCAACAACTACCAATGCTAAAAATTGAAAACCTATCATTATTGTATTTCCAAATAAGGGTATTTCAAAAAGACTCAACACTACATTTAAAGCGACCATTATTGCACATATAACTAAATTTCTTACATTTTTAAGCTCTTCTATATTAAACCACTCTTTTATAATTGACATTTACTCACCTTTTTTAAACTTCAGTTTTAATATTCTTCCGCCCATAATAAAATATATTACAGAGGAAATAATTCCCTGTAATAAATCATATGGTATTGATGTTAAACCAGTAATAAAACTTCCTATTATTAATGATCCAGATATATAATACCCAATAACGAGAATAATTATCGCTAAAATTGTTCCAATTAAATTTTTATATCCATAAAATTTATTCTTATAAGCAAGTTTTCCTACAACAAGTCCCATTAACCCTTTTATAATTAAGGAAAATAATGCCCATTGTGCACCACCAGATAATATATCAGCTAAAGCTGAGCCTATTCCACCAGCTAAAGCCCCAACAATAGGTCCAAATAAACTAGCTCCTAAAAATATAAATAAATCTCCAAAATTTATGTAGCCTGAAACTGCCGGAATTGGAATTCTTATAATTATTGTGCCTACTATTACCAATGAAGTTAATAGGGCACAGTAAATTAAATTTTTTAAACTTTTATCCATATACGAACACTCCAAATAATTTAATCAAAAAACAAACACAACACTAAGTGTTGTGTTTGCTATTTTTCTTGAATAATATCTTTAACCTTCATTAATCTTGTTATAGTTGCTCTTTCATTTTCGTCTAATTTACTACGAATATATTTTATAGTTTCCTCTAAATCAGGAATTGTTCTATATTCTAGAGCATTTACTCTTCTTCTTGTCTTTTCTAATTCTTTTGCCATTAATTGACAAGCTTTTTCTACTTCTGCTAATTCTAGAAGTTTATCCATAATTTTGTCTAAGCCTTCTATTGCATAGTCTAAATCAGCTGAAGTTTGAGCATAACCGTAAGGATAAATACTACCTGTATCATCTATTTCAGTTTTAATAAATTTCATAACAGGAATATTAACACTCATAATATTCTTTGTAGTAATATCAACATCTATATTTTCTTTTGGAAAAGAGACAGCTTCATCAAGAAATTCCGGACTCATTATAGCAGAAGCAAGCAAAAAATCTTTAAAGGAATTACTTAATTCTTCTTCAACTTCAAGTCTTAATTCCTTATTTTTTCTAATTAAGCCAATAAAACGTCTCATTAGCTCGTCTTGCTTATCCTTTAATAATTTATGTCCCCTAGTAGAAGTAGCTAGTCTTTCCTTTAATTCCGATAAGACCATTCTAGTAGGATTTACATTTAGCTTAGCCATCTAATCATCCCCTTGAGATTCATCCAAATATTTATCTAAATATTCATCCCTTATTCTCTTTAGTTCAGATCTTGGAATTATTCTTAATAATTTCCAACCAAGATTTAATGTTTCCTCTATAGATCTATTATTATAGTAACCTTGATTTACATATTCTTTTTCAAATTCTTCTGCAAATTTTGAAAACGCCTTGTCTGCTTCAGATAATGCACTTTCTCCAAGAATAACAGCTAAGTCTCTTGCTTCCCTACCGGATGCATATCCTGCATATATTTGGTTCATAGTGTCAGCATGATCTTCTCTAGTTTTTCCTTTACCTATACCCTTGTCCTTTAATCTTGAAAGTGAAGGTATTACAAAAATAGGAGGCTCTATACCTGATTTGTATAAATCCCTAGATAATATTATTTGTCCTTCTGTAATATATCCTGTTAAGTCCGGAATTGGATGTGTAATATCCTCTTCAGGCATTGTTAAAATTGGAATTTGCGTTATTGAACCATCTCTACCCTTAATTCTACCGGCTCTTTCATATATTGTAGAAAGGTCAGTATATAAGTATCCTGGATAACCCCTACGACCTGGAACTTCTTTTCTTGCTGCTGAAACTTCACGTAGTGCTTCTGCATAGTTAGTCATGTCTGTTAAAATAACAAGAACATGCATTCCCTTTTCAAAAGCTAAATACTCAGCACAAGTTAAGGCCATTTTAGGTGTTGCAAGTCTTTCAATAGCAGGGTCATTTGCTAAATTCATAAATAAAACAGCCCTATCTATAGCTCCTGTTTCTGTAAAATCATCTATAAAGAATTGTGCTTCTTCAAAAGTTATTCCCATTGCAGCGAAAACTACGGCAAACTTATCTCCCTTACCTAAAACTTTAGCTTGTCTAGCTATTTGTACTGCAACATTGTTATGTGGAAGTCCTGAAGCTGAGAATATAGGTAGTTTTTGACCTCTAACTAAAGTATTTAATCCATCTATTGTAGAAATACCTGTTTGAATAAATTCAGAAGGATAGTCTCTGGATACTGGATTAATAGGTGAACCATTAATATCTATTTTCTTTTCAGGTATTATTTTTGGTCCATTGTCCATTGGAGAACCTAAACCATCGAATACCCTTCCAATCATATCTCCTGAAACACCTAGCTCTAAAGGTCTACCTAAAAATCTAACGGTGGTATCCCTTAAGTTAATTCCTGAAGAACCTTCGAAAATTTGAACCATTGCCTTGTCTTCTTCGATTTCAATAACACGACCTCTTCTTTTTTCGCCGTTTTGTAATTGAATATCTACAAGTTCTTCATATTTAACCCCATCAACACCTTCTACTACCATAAGAGGGCCTACTACTTCCGTTACAGATTTATAATCCTTAAGCATTTACAGTCCCTCCTTTTTCTATTAACTTCTTAAATTCAACTTTTAGATCTTCTTTTAATTCGTCAAATTTATTTAATTCATCTTCTGGTATATTTTTCGCTCTTGCAATTCTATCTTTTATTGGCATAGTTTCTATTTCAGAAGTATAAATACCTTTGTCTAAAGCTTCCAGTGCTAAATCATAAAACTCTAAAATAGTATCTAGCATCTTATATTGTTTATTTAATGAACAATAAGTATCTACTTCATGGAAAGCATTTTGTTGTAAAAAGTCTTCTCTAATGGATTTAGTAATTTCAAGTTTTAATTGATCTCCATCTGAAAGAGCATCTCTACCTACAAGTCTAACTATTTCTTGAAGTCCTGATTCTTCTTGTAATAATGCCATAGCTCTAATTCTATCTCTTGAGAAATTTTCGTTTATATTCTCATCTAAATATTTGTCAACCTTAGTTTGATATAGAGAATATGAATCTAACCAGTTAATAGCTGGGAAGTGACGGCTGTAGGACAATGCATAATCTAGTCCCCAGAAAACTTTTACAATTCTCAATGTTGACTGAGAAACAGGTTCAGAAATATCTCCTCCAGGAGGTGATACTGCTCCTATTACTGTTAAAGCTCCTACTCTATTGTCATCACCTAAACATTCAACTTTTCCTGCTCTTTCATAAAAGTCTGCTATTCTTGATGCTAAATAAGCAGGGTATCCTTCATCACCAGGCATCTCTTCAAGACGTCCAGACATTTCTCTTAGAGCCTCTGCCCATCTTGATGTTGAATCTGCCATCATTGCTACTGAATATCCCATATCTCTAAAGTATTCTGATATTGTTATTCCTGTATATATGGAAGCTTCCCTTGCTGCAACAGGCATATTTGATGTATTTGCAATAAGTACGGTTCTTTTCATTAGCGATTCGCCTGTTTTAGGATCTATTATTTCCGGGAATTCCATAAGTACGTCGGTCATTTCGTTTCCACGTTCACCACAACCTACATAAACAACTATTTCAGCATCTGCCCATTTAGCCAGCTGATGTTGAACTACTGTTTTACCTGAACCAAAAGGTCCCGGTATAGCTGCAGCTCCCCCTTTTGTAACAGGGAAAAATGTATCTATAACCCTTTGTCCTGTAACTAATGGTTCTGTCGGATCCAGTTTTTTCCTGTAAGGTCTTCCTTGTCTAACTGGCCATTTTTGAATCATTGTTAATTCTTTTTCGCCATTTTCAGTTTTAATAACTGCAACAACTTCATCAACTGAAAAGCTACCATTTTCTATTTTTGTTAAAGTACCCTCTACTCCCATTGGAACCATTATTTTATGATTAACTATAGGTGTTTCTTGGACTGTACCAATAACATCACCTGGTTTTAAAACATCTCCAACTTTAGCAACTGGAACAAAATCCCATTTCTTTTCTCTATTTAATGCGTTTACTTCGACACCTTTTGTTAAAAAGTCTCCTGCTGCATCTTGAAGAGCTTGTAATGGTCTTTGAATTCCATCAAACATCTGCTCAATTAAACCTGGCCCTAACTCTATTGATAATGGAGATCCTGTTGTTATAACGGTATCTCCAGGTCCTATACCAGTAGTTTCTTCATATACTTGAATAGAGGCTTTGTCGCCCCTCATTTCTATAATTTCTCCAATGAGCTTATCTTCTGAAACTTCAACAACATCATATACGTTTGCATCTTCCATTCCTTCAGCTACAACTAAAGGTCCGGAAACTTTTATTATTTTTCCTGCTTTCAATATAAGCTCTCTCCTTTATAAAATATTAGATCCAACCGCCTTCTCTACATTCTTGTTTATATTTTCCATACCAATATTCAAAGTACCTTGATTTGATGGTATTAATATTACGGCTGGCGTAATTTCTGCATTATATCTTTCTATAGTCTCCGGTATTAAACTGGCAAGTTGTTCTGTAATAAATATTACACCATAACCTTCTTTTGCTATACTATCGACTATTTTTCTAGTTTCCGTAGCTTCATAAGCTATATATACATGAACTCCTAAAGCTCTAAAACCAAGAACAGAATCTCTATCTCCTACTACGGCTACTTTATACATAACACTCACGTAACCTTTCTCTAGTAAATTTTGCCGGTAGATTATTAAGCTTAGAAACAAAAATAATTCTTAGGTTCTTAATTTCGTTTTCTTTTGCCAGTAAATAAGCAAAAGCAACTTCCGGACCGTATGTAATTTTTTTTGCCTCTTTTATAACTTCTACCAAGTAATCATCCATACTTTTTTCAAAAACTGAAAGACTTTTTGTCATATTATATTCTTTTAGACTTTCTCTTAAATGATAATAGATTCTTGAATTTTTAAACAAATCACTGTTTTCATCAATTTTGCTAAAAAGGAAATCTTTATACTTATCCTTTGGTATAGCTCCACCTTCAATTATAACCCTGTCTAAAAAATTCAAATCTCTCTTTTGATTTTGACATCTTAATAGTGTTCTAATATTAGTAAAATCTATTAAATCTTCAACATAGATTTTAAATAAATCAATATCTAATTCTTCTGCTACTTCTTTTAGATTTTTAAAATATTCCTTGTCTATTAAAATATCTATATTTTGTGGGTCTTTATATTCTAAGAACTGATCGTATACAGCATTAATCACTCCAGAGTACCTATCATCTAAAGATGATCTGTCACCTGTTGCGAATTCTTCTTTTAATTTTTCAAAATCAAAATTTCCAAAATTTATATACATTCTAGAATAATTTAATCCACTTATTTTTTCTTTAAGAATAACTTTTAAATTATGATACTCGTACTTCATTGATATTAAATCAACTACTTCAGGACTAGGTAATAGTTCATAAAAAGTTCTAAAAGTATTATTCAATGCATCTTTTAATGCAATCTCATAATCTTCACTTCTTTCTAATTTCGCTATACTAGCCTGATATACAGTATCGTTTAAAAGCCTTAAAGCATCATCTAAGGAGTCAGATTCTATCATTCTTTCTAATTGACTTTTAGTAAGTAGGCTTTTTTCATAGATTCTTGTGGTTGTAGAACTTTGGATAAACTTATTTCTATCCATCATTCCCTCCTATTCCGAAAATAACTTTTCAGCTATATAGCTTTCCAAGTCATCTTTCATGTAGTCTACTAAACTTGAAAAGTCATTATTTAATACAGAATTCCCCTCTAATATAGAAAATCCACTTTCTACATATTTATCTGAAATTTTGTTTTTTAATCCTAATGATTTTACAATATCTACCCTGTTTTCTTGAACCATAATTTCAACATCATCTCCAATATTGGAAGATTTTATTGTCTTAAGTAGAATATCGGTATAGGATTTGTCATCAATGTTTTTAAGCTTTTCTTTAACTATATCTATTATTTTAGAAATTACATCTTGCTTAGCTATAAGTAAAGAATCCCTTGCCTTTAAATTAGCGTTATTAGTTGTTTTTTCAACTAATTGTTCAGCTTCTTCATTGGCCTTAGAAATTATTTCTTCCTTTCTTTCCCTAGCTTGTTTTTCTATTTCAGATATATATTTATTTTTATTATTTTCAGCTTCATTCAAAATCTTTTCACTTTCAGCTTCAGCATCTTGTAAAATAGTTTGAATTATATTGTCTAAATTTGACATTTTTTCACATCCTTAATCAATATGTTGATTACATTAATACGTTATTAATCATCAAGAATGAAATAGCAAATCCTAATATAGCATATAACTCAACCATTACTGCAAGTACGATTCCCTTTGCTT